>JBBSSE010000355.1:0-3876 GCA_038242375.1 Chitinophagales bacterium | reverse complement strand
GTGTACATACTTCCTAATCCCCTTCCGCCGGCCAAATATTGAACTTCAAAAATAGATTCAGCACTATTCTTATGTGATGTGCCAAAAATGTCCGCATAATTTGGTAACAACGTATATGGACCATTATTTTTAATGTCAGTAAGTATAGGCTTCGCATCCGCTTTTTTTCCAGCCATCAACAACGCTTTTGCTTCTAATGTCTTAGCGGCCCAACTGGTTGCTCTTCCACGGTCAACGGCAGTGTAGGCCGGAGGTAATAAACCAGCTGCAGTAGATAAATCCGTAACTATCTGGGTATATATTGTATTCGCATCAACCTGTTGAAGATCTCTGTCAATTGCTGTTGTTACATCTAATTTTAATTGGACATTCCCAAAAGTAATCGCCAGGTTATAATATAAGAGGGACCGGATGAAAAGTGCTTCTCCTTTATATTGATCTTTTAGGTTTTGATCGAAAGAAGCGTTATCGATCAGTTTAATTATATTATTACACCGGTCTATTCCTTTGTATGAATCACTCCAGACTAATGAGGGGAAAGCACCTGTTGGGATTTGTTGGAACAGATCAACTTTTTCATACTGTTCAGAAACTCCACTGGCACCAGCTCCATTAAAAGCGTTGTCTGATTGCATTTCAAAAGAAACAGGAACACCCTGCCGGAAGTTTCCATTCAATTGAAGTGACGCATAAGCCCCCATGACCGAAGTATTAAAATCGGATTGACTTTTATAAAAATCTGTTGCATTTCTTTGTGATACGGGAGTTAGACTGGTGAAATCTTTTCCACATGAACTAAATATAAACCCCGTGAGCACAATAGATATTAAGTAAATTATTTGTTTCTTTTTCATTTTATTCGGGATAAAAAATTAATAATAGAATTAAAACCGGAAATCAAAACCAATTGTAAAAGTGCGCGACAACGGATATGCTCCATAGTCTTCACCTTGTACTAAATTATTTGTCGGTTGAAGACTTACTTCAGGATTGAATCCGATATAAGGAGTGAATATTGCAATATTGTCTCCCTGCACATAAACTCTGGCAGATTTTATAAAACGATTTATATCTTTCAAAGTGTACCCTAAACTTGCATTTTTTATTCTGAAGTAAGATCCATCCTGAACTTGAAAAGATGATTCCCGGTTATTATTACCATGAAGATTTGAGTTTCGGTCAGCCCTGGGAACAGTTCCATTTCCAGGTTGAGATGGAGATATCCACCGGTCATTTTCTATTGCATAGCTATTAAAGTTAGCTTCCCCATTTTCAAGATGGCGGGTAGTCAGATTCAGAATCTTACGACCATATACACCTTGCACAAATATGGACATGTCAAAGTTTTTATACTTGAAATTATTGGTCATACCGTAGGTGAATTTTGGTTCATAGCTTCCGAGCACTGTTCGATCAGCGGGGGTGATTTTACCATCACCGTTTACATCCTTAAACTTAATGTCGCCCGGTTTTGGATCAGGCGCCTGCATATCCTTCGGCCCATCCTGAATCTCTTTGTCAGTCATGTAAACACCTGTAGCAACATATCCGAAGTAGCTGCCAATTGGTGAGCCTACCTGAGTGACATTCCTGATTCCTGCTGCTCCTGCACTAAGTATACGCGCATTGTCCGGGCCTAATTTCAAAACCTTGTTTCTATTTGATGAAAAGTTGACATCGGTACTCCACATGAAATTTCCGGTAAGATTTAACGAACGGGCTGATATTTCGAACCCTTCGTTTTTAACCTTTCCTATGTTAGTCAATACAGAGGTAAATCCTAAAGCAGAGGGCACGGTTACATTAAGTAACAAATCCCTCGTGATTCTCTTGTAATAATCAAAGGATAGTTCAATGCGATTATTAAAGAAGCCCAAATCAGCCCCGAAATCGAGCTCCTCAGATAATTCCCATGTCAACCGGCTGTTGCCGAATGTTATAGGAGAGAGCCCACTGACTTCTGCACCACCTAAGACATAATTGGATTTATCCAAAATTGAAAAAGCACCGTAGTCGGGTATGCCGAAATTACCCGCCTGGCCATATTCTGCCCGAAGCTTAAATTGATTCATAAACCTAACCGAACTAAAAAACGGCTCCTGGTCAATCCGCCATGCTACAGCACCCGATGGGAAAACGCCGGTTTGTTTGTTCACTCCAAATCGGGAAGAACGGTCTGATCTGACAGTTCCTGTAACTAAGTATTTATTTTTGTACCCATAATTTACTCTTCCTAAATAGGAAACCAACGACCATAAACTTCTCAAACCTGTACCTCCGGTAATGATCCCTCCGTTAACGGTTGCAACTTTATCATCCGGTTGACGATCTGAATAAACTGCCACACTTTGAACGATGTTTTTCTGGGAGGTAAACCCTGCTAAAATTTTTAATGAATGATCTTCCCCGATTTTCGGAGAATAATTGAAGATGTTGTTGGTTACCCAGTTAAGTCTTTTTATTGCATTTTGTTGTGCGTAAGGTGCAGGTTTTAAAGCTGTTCTATATAACAATACGTTATTTAGGAAAAACAGTCTATCATAATTGTCAATAACCCCACCCAATGAGCTTTCAAAACTCAAATCATCTGTCAGCTTAAGCTGAGCGTAAACATTGCCAATAATATTTGTATGCCCGGTTTGATCGGTAATTGATTTCATTATTGCGAGCGGATTGCTGGCATCAGTTGTACCACCTGCTGTGCCATTTCCAGCCGTCAGGTGAGCCTGCCCATTCAATTGATTGAGTGTTCCGTCTGCATTATATGGTTCTACTATCGGAGAGGTAACCATGGCAGAATAAATAATACCTGGCGGTTGTGCAAAATAAGGAGCATTACCGGGCAATTGATGTTCGTTCGAATAAGACAACATCAAATTCGAACCTATTTTTAACCTATCCTTAATGACGTCACTGGCAACACTTGCGTTAACACTATATCTTTTGAAAGATGATCCTTTAATGGTACCCTTTTGATCAAAATATTCACCGGATAAAAAGTATGTGCTGCGCTCTCCTCCTCCGGAAACAGATAAATTATAATCGGAGATGGCAGCCGGGCTCAAAACCTCCTTTAACCAATTTACGTCTGTCGTACCGTTCCAATTAATATATTGATCAGGAATCAACACGTTATCATCACCAAACGGCCTTCCACTATTATTTTTTGGATTATAAGAGGGATTGAAATTTGGACTGGTCGGATCAGTTGCGTTGTACCGTTGCAGATAGTAGTTATTTCTTGAGTCTTCTGTATAGGCAATGAGTTCTTTTGAATTCATTAATTTAGGTAAATGAGTTGCATTCTGTACGCCTGTGTAAACATTCAAATTAACCGTAGGCTTATCATCTTTAGCGCCTTGCTTTGTCGTAACAATAATAACACCGTTGGATCCTCTTGACCCATAAATTGCAGTGGCTGACGGCCCTTTCAAAATGTTTATGGATTCTATATTCTGCGTATTTATAGCAGCGAGAGGACTTGAAGGAGTCGCCTGGAAAGCGTTATTTGTTTGTTTGCTGATAGGCATACTTAAATTGGAATTATCCGGAATCGGAATACCATTAATGACATACAATGGATCATTGCCGGCACCAATAGAACCCGTTCCCCTGATTTTTATTTGCGGAGTTGCACCCGGACCACCACTTGGGGTGGAAACCGTTACGCCGGATACTCTTCCCTGGATTGCGTTTTGAAAGTTAGTCGTCGGCACACTTGTAACATCATTCATTGTTACTGTTGAAATGGATCCTGTCAGGTCACTCTTTTTCTGCGTGCCATAACCCACCACGATCACTTCCTCTCCGACCGCCACTTCAATGTCCATTACCACAACGATATTCTTATTCTGTCCTAAAACCACACTCTTTTTT
>JBBSSE010000354.1:0-3878 GCA_038242375.1 Chitinophagales bacterium | reverse complement strand
TACCACGAAAATAAAATGACCATTAATAAAGATAAAAAGGATAAGTGGGGTATAAATGTCATTGATTTCGATGCGGGATTAAAAGACAATGAAAAGAAAATGCGCATAGATATGCAAAACGACGCGGTTGAAATGCTGGAAGCAGCGGGCGTAAAGAATGTAAAAGGGTGGGATGGTGATGGCACTATTGGAAGAGGTATTCATGAAATGGGAACAGCAAGAATGGGCCATGATCCAAAAACTTCAGTCCTGAATAAATGGAACCAGGTATGGGATGCGCAGAATGTTTTTGTAACGGACGGATCTTTTATGACTTCAGCGAATTGTATAAATCCTTCTTTAAGTTATATGGCCTTTACAGCACGGGCAGTAGACTATGCGGTGAAGGAATTGAAGAAGCAGAATTTGTAGGTATTAGGTTGTAGGTATTAGGTTGTAGATTGTAGGAAGGAAAGTTTCTTAACCTGACAGCGCCGGTTTTAATTCCGGTCGGGACGCTTGGCTTTCAGCGGCCTGAACGATTGGCTTCAGGGATCATGGCCTGATTGGAGAATTCGTGTAATTAGCACCTACGAATTCGTGTTTTAAACTTTTGAAACCCATAAATATTAAATCAAACGCATTTTATGAAACGAGAAAATGAACCTAAGTCGGAATTGTTTTCAAGAAGAAAATTTCTACTGAATACCGGCATCACAGCCGCCGGATTTATGATTCTTCCAAGACATGTGCTGGGAGGGAAAGGTTTTCTCGCACCAAGTGATCGATTGATCATTGCTGGAATCGGCGTGGGTGGAAAAGGCCAAAGTGATATAGCCAGTTTTTATAAAAGCGGGAAAGCTGATATCGGCTTTTTATGTGACGTAGATACACGAAGGGCTGCCACGTCCGTAAGTAATTTTCCGAAGGCCAAATTTTACAAAGACTGGCGGGAAATGTTTGATAAGGAATCTAAGAATTTTGATGCAGTTTCCGTTTCCACTCCTGATCATAATCACGCCGCTGCCACTCTTGCAGCTATGCAATTAGGAAAGCATGTATATGTACAAAAACCTTTAACGCATGATGTGCATGAAGCGCGCGTACTAACGGAAGCGGCTAAACGCTATAAAGTGGTTACTCAAATGGGAAACCAGGGATCTTCCGGAGATGGCGTAAGGCAGCTCATGGAATGGTATAATGCAGGTATTATTGGGGATGTGCATACGGTGTATTGCTGGACCGATCGTCCCGTATGGCCACAAGGTATTCCCTGGCCTTCCACACCCGCCCCGGTGCCGGCAGAATTAGATTGGGATCTATGGCTGGGAACAGCTCCCTATAAAGATTATATTGAAAAATTAGTTCCCTTTAACTGGCGCGGTTGGTGGGATTATGGTACAGGCGCTTTAGGAGATATGGGTTGTCATATTGTGGAGCCTGCTTTCCGTGTTCTGGATCTTGGCTACATTAATTCTGTGCAGGCAAGTGTGGGAAGTGTGTACGTAGATGAATTTAAAAGAGGCTATTTCCCTGAAAGTTGTCCTCCCTCAAGTCATGTGACCATGAAATTCCCGAAAACATCTAAAACTAGGGGCGGAGTAGAATTGCATTGGATGGATGGCGGAATACAACCTGAAAGACCGGAAGAGTTGGGTGCCAATGAATTGTTTGGAGATGGAGGGAACGGCACATTATTCATTGGTACAAAAGGTAAGATGATGTGTGGCACGTATGGCGCGGATCCTCGCCTGTTACCAATTTCAAAAACCGCCCAGGTAAAGGTTCCTCAAACGATCAAACGCGTTCCCGGTGGGGCGGATGGACATTATGCGCAATGGGTGGAAGCAGCAATTGCCGGCTATGGTAAGAAAGAATTAAGTTCTCCTTTTGAGATTGCCGGGCCGCTTACAGAATCATTAATGATGGCAAATCTTGCGATCAGGGCAAATGATATCCGGGAAACGAGGGCAGATGGAAAAGGATTTACTTATCCGGGCCGCTACATCGAATTATTATGGGATAATGATAAAATGAAAGTGACCAATTTTGATCCTGTAAATCAATTTGTAAAAAGAGATTACCGCGAAGGATATACTTTAAATTTTAAAAAATAAAATTATGGAAAGAAGAGAAGCCGTAAAATATATATCCCTTTTATTGGGAGGAACAATCATAGGAGGAAGCGCGATATTATCAGGTTGTAAAAGTAAAACCGGCGTTACGCTAGATTTTACTTCAGACCAAATTGCCTGGTTAAACGAAGTAGCAGATACCATTTTGCCTGATACAAAAACCCCCGGAGCTAAAGCCGCCAAGGTTGGTGAATTTATGAAGGTAATGGTCAATGATTGCTACGAAAAGAAAGACCAGGATACTTTCAAAGAAGGCTTTAAAAAACTGGATGATTTTTCCGATAAAACATTTGGCCAATCATTTTTAGAACTGCCTCCTGAAAAGCGACAGGAACTTTTAGTAAGCCTGGATAAAGAGCAAAAGGAATACATGGCTGCAAAGAAACCGGAGGATCCCGGCCATTATTTCAGAATGATGAAGGAATTAACTCTTTTGGGATATTTCACTTCTGAAATAGGCTGCACACAGGCACGCAATTACGTAGAAAGACCCGGAAGATACGACGGATGTATAGATTACAAAAAAGGAGATAAAGCTTTCGCCTAAAAAAACATATACCATGATAATTAAAAGAAGGGATTTTTTGAAAACTGCTTCCATAGGAATTGCGGTTGCGACTGTATCCGGTGGCCTTGTATCCTGTTTTTCCTCAAAGGAAGCATCGGGCACACTGAAACAATTCGGTCTTCAATTATATACTTTAAGAGATGTAATCGGGGCTGATCCAAAAGGTGTTTTAAAACAGGTCGCCGCCATGGGCTATAAGCAGGTAGAGAGCTATGAAGGCGCCCAGGGAATGTTTTGGGGAATGAAAAATACAGAGTTTAAAAAGTATATGGATGACCTCGGAATGACGATCGTTTCCAGTCATTGCTCTTTGGATAAAGACATTGAAAGAAAGGCGAATGAGGCAGGCGAAATAGGCATGTCTTATTTAATTGATCCCTGGATCGGACCCCAAAAACAAATGGATGTATTCAGAAAGAAAGCGGAAGAATTTAATAAAGCCGGGGAAATTTGTAAAAAGGTAGGAATGAGATATGGCTATCACAATCATGCCTATTCGTTTGAACCTTTGGAGGGCGAATTACCGCAAGATGTGTTAATGCAAAATACGGATCCGGCTTTGGTGGATTTTGAAATGGATATTTATTGGGTCTATACTGCCGGTGCCGATCCTATAAAATGGCTGGAGAAATATCCCAACCGTTTCCGCTTATGTCACATAAAAGACAGGAAGAAAGATGCCCCTTATGATAGCAAGAATTATTCTGTTGTAGCCGGACAGGGTGAGATTGATTTTGCGAAAATCTTAAAGGTTGCGAAAAATCAAGGGATGAAATATTATATCGTTGAACAGGAAGCCTATGAAAATACGACTCCCATTCAGGCAGCGGATGATAATGCTAAATATTTAAAGAAGTTGGTGGTTTAAGGAAGGGAGTAGGTTGGAGGTTGTATGTAGGTAGGGACAGGTCGTGACCTGTCCCGCAATAATATTTTAATTCGTGTAATCTGTGTCTGAAAATTCGTGTTTTAATTATTAACAGCCTTAGCTGTGAGCGATCCACAATTTCAAACTTCAAACTTCAAACTATAAACTTGTATTTCTCACTTCAAGTTCATCCTGCATTTTCTTAATATTCACATTCAGATCCTGGCGAAGCTGAAACACTTTAGCCAGAGGTAAAGCGATATCGCTATAATAAATCGTGGTGATCACTGCACTGTCTCTGGTAATTTCCTGGAGATAAACGAGGACG
>JBBSSE010000353.1:0-3886 GCA_038242375.1 Chitinophagales bacterium | reverse complement strand
TCAAGATCTTTTAGAAATTGCTGATAAACTTCCGGGGAGAAATTTTCATTGAATTGTTTGCGCAGTTCAGGAATCATTTTTAAATTTTATAACGTGAAAGTGGAATTGCTCCGTGCTTTCAAATTTAAATGAAAAAATGAAACTTGTTCAGAAATTAAAAAGGATTTGTGTATTATTAGAAAGGTATTCGTATATCGGATAAAAAATCAGTTAAGTACGGTTACTTCCTGTAAACTTTTCAGGGCTATTTTTAAAAAGTTTGGAACAATGTGCGCATATGTCCAAAGAATTTTATCAGGGTCTTGGAGTTGTTCAATCATTGATTCCCACTTTTCCAGGCCATAGTTGTTAATAACACCGGCTTTCTTATCTTCTCGTTTCAGATACATGCTCATACCTACTGCATCTGCTTCCGGATGAAATTGAGTCCCAATAAAATATTCATTGAACCGTATTCCCATAATGGCTCTTTCGTAAGGCACATGCGATCTTTCTTTTTCTATGCACAAAATTTTTGCACCTAATTCTTCCAACCGATCAAAATCAGGCTGAATGACCTGGAAGTCACGGCTATCTACTGCATAAAATGGGTCCCGCATTCCTGCAAATACAGGTTCATTTTCTCCATCTTCCAACAAATGAATGGGGAATACCCCAAAAGCCGTGGATTTACGCGGCGCTAATTGACCTATTTTGTAATAGCGACTCACCAATTGATAAGAATGGCAAATGAAGTAAACATACTTCTTATCTGCATTTTCAGGATTCTTATTGTAATTATCCATCTTCTCAATCCAGTTCATATAATGATTGTCCCATAATTCTCCTTTGGTTGCAATAGGACTGCCCGGCCCGCCACTACTTATATATATATCATGTTTAAAATCCGGAAACTCATCTTTTTGTCTGATATCAAATTCCCGGGTAATTAAATCGAGGTGATGTATCTCTGCGAATTGATTTAGTAATTCTCTTAATCCGCGCATTCCCTGATTCTCCACTCCTTCGTAAAGGTCTAATATTGCCACGCGTAAAGTTCTTTTTCCATTAAAATTCATCTGCAAATATAATTTTTTTTCCTGAAATCATAAAGGTTGGATGGTTAAAATTGTGTATAAGTAAAAAGGTATAGTAAGAATTGTACGTCGGGAAGCAAAAAGTTAGCGGTGTATTTCATTTAAAATTCAGGTGAAGTTTGCGATGAGTAGTGCTTTTCCCAAAACGTTAATATTAAACATTGCCTACAGTCAAGATCTATCTGAAATAAAAATACACGTTCTTTGCAAAAAATTGGAATAATTATAAAGCGTTGTACCATGTACAATTTTTTTTTCTTTATCATATCCATTGTACAAATTCAAATAAATCATTTAAAGGATCATTAATAATTAATCATGTCGTATACCGTAGCAATTACAGGAAGGCCAAATGTGGGCAAAAGTACTTTTTTTAACAGGATGCTGGAACAACGTAAAGCCATCGTGGATGACTTTAGCGGTGTTACCCGCGACAGACAATATGGAGTAGCAGAATGGGTAGGTAAATCATTCAATGTGATAGATACAGGTGGATTTGTGGCCGGCAGTTCTGACGTATTTGAGAAAGAAATTCGTAAGCAGGTTCATATAGCCGTAGAAGAAGCCAATGCCATCATTTTTATGGTAGATGTGGCTACCGGAATCACGGCTCTTGACGAAGAAATGGCGAATGTGCTGCGTCGTACAACCAAACCGGTTTATTTAGTGGTTAATAAAGTAGATAATCACAAAAGACAATTGGAAGCATCAGAATTTTACAGCCTGGGATTTGAAAAAATATTTTTTCTTTCTTCCATTAGTGGTACAGGAACGGGCGAACTTTTGGACCAGGTGGTAGAGGATATGCCGGCTGAATTAAAAGATATAATCGTTTCTACAGCACCAAAATTTGCCATTATCGGTCAGCCGAATGTCGGTAAATCTTCTTTGCTGAATGCACTTATCGGTCAGGAGCGGGCAATCGTAAGTGATATCGCAGGTACTACACGTGATTCGGTTCATACGACCTACAATTTATTCAATAAGGAATTTATTTTAATAGATACTGCCGGAATCAGGCGGAAAAATAAAGTGAGTGAGGATCTGGAATTTTATTCTGTTATCCGCGCCATCAGTGCAGTAGATGAATCGGATGTTTGTATTTTATTAATTGATGCAAAAAATGGGATCACCGCACAGGATTTAAGTATATTTTCCCTGGCAGAAAAGAAAGGAAAAGGCCTTGTAGTGCTTGTGAACAAATGGGATCTGATGGAAAAGGAAACCAATACAGCCCGCGATTATGAAGCACAGTTGAAAAGAAAATTTGCTCCTTTTTCCGACGTACCCATTCTCTTTATTTCTGCAACAGAAAAATTGAGAATTTTCCAGGCTATGGAAACAGCCCTGAAAGTTTATGACAGCCGTCAGCAAAAAATAAGTACTTCCAAACTGAATGAGGTCATGCAAAAAGCAATGGAAAACTACCATGCCCCTGTTGTGAGAGGCCATGCTGTTAAAATTAAGTTTGTAACTCAATTACCAACGATGGTTCCTTCTTTCGCCTTTTTCTGTAATTTCCCGGATGACATAAGAAGTCCGTACAAAAATTATCTTGAAAACAAACTCCGTGAGAATTTCGATTTTACAGGGGTACCTATTCGCATATTTTTCAGAAAAAAATAGAGTTTTAGGGAATTAAATTAATAAAAAAGCACTTTTGTAAGGGAATTAAAAAATTCTTGCAAAAGTGCTTTTCTGCTTAAAACGAAGTTTTCCACAAATTTTTTCCCGATTTAGTTAACAATTTCTGTTTATACTATTTTGTACAAACAAGCAAAGAGAGTATCTTTGCAGCCAGATTTTTTTTAAGAGTTAAATCACACAATAAAATTAAGAATGGAAGAAGAATTGAAAATGCTTGAAGAAACCGTTTCAAAAGAATATGAGTTCGGTTTTGTTACAGATATTGAAACAGATGTTATTGCTAAAGGGATTGATGAAGATGTTGTCCGTCTTATTTCCAATAAAAAGAACGAGCCTGAATGGATGTTAGAGTGGCGGTTGAAAGCTTACCATATATGGAAATCAATGGAGGAGCCTACGTGGCCAAATGTGAAATATCCGAAAATTAATTACCAGGATATTATATATTATGCCGCACCAAAAGTGACGCCTAAACTTGGAAGTCTTGATGAAGTAGATCCTGAGCTTTTAAAAACATTTGCAAAATTGGGTATTTCTCTAAATGAGCAAAAAAGGTTAAGTGGCGTTGCAGTTGATGTAGTGATGGACAGCGTTTCAGTTGCTACTTCATTTAAAGAGCAACTGGCAGAACAAGGTATTATATTTTGTTCCATCAGTGAAGCTATTCAAAAGCATCCTGATCTGATAAAGCAGCATATGGGAACAGTTGTTCCAATGACTGACAACTTTTTTGCCGCTTTAAATTCAGCAGTTTTTACTGATGGTTCATTTTGTTATATTCCTAAAGGTGTTCGTTGCCCGATGGAATTATCGACCTATTTCAGAATTAACCAGGAAAATACCGGACAGTTTGAGCGTACCTTGATTGTAGCCGAAGAAGGATCTTATGTGAGTTACCTCGAAGGATGTACTGCTCCAAAAAGAGATGAAAATCAATTACATGCTGCCATTGTTGAAATTAAAGCAATGAAGAAAGCTGAAGTGAAATATTCCACGGTTCAGAACTGGTATCCCGGTGATGAAAATGGTGTTGGAGGTATTTATAATTTCGTAACCAAGCGGGGTATTTGCATAGGGGATCATTCTAAAATATCGTGGACACAGGTGGAAACCGGTGCTGCCATTACCTGGAAATATCCAAGTGTGATTTTGAAAGGTGATTA
>JBBSSE010000352.1:0-3895 GCA_038242375.1 Chitinophagales bacterium | reverse complement strand
GCAAAATAATTGATGCGGCATCGTTCATGGTCTTTATATGTTGTTCGTAAAATGGATGGCCAGGGGAATTTAAAACATAAATTCCCGGATACATTGTTTCCTTCTAAAACATTTCCTTTTTCATCTACCAGCACAGGTTGTATTCCGGGTAAGGGAAGTGTGGCAAAACAAGGTTTTTGTGGCGTTACGCCTGCCAGGTTGGAGATTAATATTCCGGCAGTTTCTGTTTGCCACCAGGTATCCACGATTGGACATTTCCCTTTTCCAATATTTTCATTGTACCAGTTCCAGGCTTCTAAATTGATAGGTTCGCCCACCGAACCCAAAACTTTTAAAGAACTCAAATCCTTACCCTCTATAGGTTCTGTGCCATGCGCCATTAGACTGCGGATAGCTGTAGGAGCAGTGTACAGGATATTTACTTTATGCTTTTCTACGATTTCCCAATACCTGCCGGCATCCGGATAAGTAGGTGTGCCTTCAAACATGAGGTAGGTAGCTCCAGCGCAAAGTGGACCATAAACGATATAACTATGGCCCGTGATCCAGCCGATATCTGCCGTACAGAAAAAGACATCGCCGGGCTTATATTGAAAGGTATTGACAAAGGAATAGGTGGTATAAACCATAAAACCACCAATGGTGTGTACCACTCCTTTTGGTTTGCCGGTGGAGCCGGAAGTGTATAATATGAACAGCATGTCTTCCGAATCCATCTCTTCCGGTGTGTCGGTCGTCATTCCCTGATCCCTCATTCTTTTTACTTCATCTTTCCACCACACGTCCCTGCCTTCTTTCATAGTTACTTCATCACCGGTGCGATTCAAAACGATCACTTTTTTGATAGATTCATTTCCATCAATGGCTTCATCCATGATGTTTTTCAGATGAATGGTTTTATTATTTCTGTAAGACCCATCGGCAGTGATTACAAAAGTACATTCCGCGTCTGCAATACGATCGTGGATACTTTTAGCGGAAAAACCTCCAAATACTACATTGTGCACGGCACCTATCCGCGCGCAGGCCAGTAAGGCTACAGCCAATTCGGGCACCATAGGCATATATACACATACACGGTCACCTTTTTTAACGCCATTATCACGAAGAACATTCGCAAATACGATCACTCTTTCCAGTAATTCTTTATAAGTGATAATTCTGGAGGCTTCGGATGGATCATTCGGCTCCCAGATAAAAGCCGCCACATCCGGTTGGATTTTTGCCCACCTGTCCAGCGCGTTTTCAGTGATATTTAATTTGCCACCCAGGAACCACTTGATAGAAGGTTCTTCAAAATTCCATTCTAAAACCTTATCCCATTTCTTTTTCCATTCAAAATTTTCCGCTACGCCTGCCCAGAACTCCTCTGGTTGGTCTACACTTTTTTTATAGGTTTCCTTATATTCTTCGTAAGAAGTTATTTGATATGGATAAGACATATTTCTGATTTTTTTTGGGTTAATAAAAGGTGGTTATATTGTAAGTGAGCGTACAGGAAAAATTACAATGGACAAATTACAAATAAGAATGAGTATCAGCAAATAAAAATGCTATGAGCATTGAACTACGAGCAATCAGCAATGAGCTTAAGATCTTCTGGCTCACGGCTCAGGGCTCATGGCTTATGGCTCCCAGCTCATGGCTTCGTGATCGCCTTATAAATCGCATCCTGTATTTCTCCACGAATATTCATGCGGGATAGTTTTAAATTTTCGCCGCCATCAGGATTCACCCTGTTGCTTAAAAATACATAGACGATGCCTGTTTTAGGATCAGCCCAGGTACAGGTACCTGTATAACCCGTATGGCCAAACGTAAGCGGCGATGCCAGTCTGGATGGATAAGGATCCGTATCTTTTGTAGTGAAATTATCTTTTTGTGGTTTGTCGAATCCTAAGCCCCGGCGGCTGATGGAAGAATTGTATGCGGTGAAAAGCTTAACTGTTTCCGGTTTTATATATTGTACTCCATGAAAACTTCCACCGTTTAATAGCATCTGCATAATGGCCGCGATGTCTTCCGCTGAACTGAAAAGGCCGGCGTGTCCTGCAACACCACCAAACATCGCAGATCCCGGGTCATGTACATCGCCTACAAGATGTTGATTTCTAAAATGCTTTTCTGTTTCTGTAGGCACAATTAAATTACGATCAAATTTATCCAGTGGATGGAACCCGATTGAATGCAATCCCATTGGCTGGTAAAATGTTTTCGCTACATATTCATCCAACGACATACCGCTGATCTCTTCTACAACTTTACCTAAGAAAATAAAATCATTATCACTGTAAATGTATTTACCGGCAGGGCCTAATTTGCTGGTGAGAATGCGTTTGTACATGGTGTCCATATAATCATTCCGCATGAACATATTCTTTGCAACCCTGATGCTGAATTCATCGCTTTTTTCTGTATGAAAAATGGAAGGAAGCGGGTTACCATCTTTATCCAGCGTTTCTTTAAAAAACGGGATATAAGCTACCAGGCCGGCCTGGTGTAATAAGATATTTTCTATCGTAAGATTTTTCTTGTCATTTTTTCTTACCCAGGGGAGATAAGTTCCCATTGTTTTATTCAACTTTACTTTTCCTTCGTCCACCATTTTCATAATGGAAATAGTTGTTGCACAAATCTTGGTTACGGAAGCCATGTCGAATATAGAATTCGTCATGATCGGATCCGGACTTCCATAATTATATGTACCAAATGCTTTTTCATAAAATATCTTACCGTCTTTAGCTGCTAACACAACACATCCGGGATAAGCGCCGGCTTTTACACCTGCCAGTGCAATAGAATCAATGATATTTAATTTGGCCGCGTTTACGCCTACGTTTTCCGGACTTGTTTCAGGAAGTAGTTCCGGTTGTACAATGCCGCTTCCAAAATGATATTGATCACATACAGTAACGGGTAGTGTGCCATGTGCGGAAATTTTTCCTAAAAGAAGATCTGCCGCTACTTTGTGTGTGATAGAATCATCTTCATAACAGGCGATTAAATTGCGCGCATCACAAAAATTCTTTAAGGCATAAGGATTTCCAAAATCAAAAATGATGGTTTTATTGTTCTCCTGGATTTTTTTAATAAGATCAAGCGAATATGGACTGATGCCAAATTGATTTGCCGGATAGCGATTGTAATTATGTACGCCTATTACCACAGATTTATACCTGGTTTTGATTAGTTCAACGGTAGATAAAATGCGTGTTACATCTTCTTCGTAATCGAAGTAAAATGCATCGGCATCGTAATCTTCTTTCATTCTTCTTGCAAAAACATTTTCTTCGCTGATTCCGATTCCAACATAGACCACATCTTTTTCTTTCTTATTGTTTTTCAGCGGAAAAAACTGCTGATCCTGGTTGTTTAAAACAGTTAGCGCATTTTCTGCGATGAGTTTATTCATCTCCAGAATACCTGCATTTAAATCTTCTGTCAGGTTTTTTGTATCGATTGGTATTTGATCGGCAATGCCATATCGATACTTGTTTAATAAAACCTTTTTCGTTTTTACATAAATATCCTCCCAAGTAATCTTACCACTGTCGATCGCTTCTCTAATTTTAGCAATGGCTTCCGGCACATCTTCGGGAAGGCAAAGCATATCATTACCGGCAATGATAGATTCAGCCGCTATTTCACCACCAGGAAAAAACTTGGATACTCCTTTCATATTTAAAGCATCTGTGAAAGTAAGTCCGTCATAACCCAATTTTTCACGCAGCAAACCAGTCACATTTTTCTTTGAAATAGAGGTGGCTGTATTGGGTGTATTGTCTATCGCGGGAATATATAAATGGGCGATCATAATGCTGCCAACACCAGCTTCGATCATTTTTTTAAATGGATATAATTCAAGTGAATCCAACTCTGCCATGGATTTATTGAT
>JBBSSE010000351.1:0-3925 GCA_038242375.1 Chitinophagales bacterium | reverse complement strand
TTTCTAAGGGCAATTTTGAAATAATTTTTAACCATGAGTTAATATTTGTAAATTTGGATAAGAATAAAATTGACAATTATGGAATGGATAGAAATTGAAGTTGATGAAGCCACTGCGAAGAAATGGCAGGAAGTTTCTCCTAAAATAAAAGAACATCTGGAGAAAAGCTTTGAAAAGCAAATGGCAATTCTTTCCCGTGGGGTGAAAGAGGAAGAATTCTTTGCCTTGCTTGACAAAATCAGTGATGAAGCAGTTAGAAATGGCCTTACAGAAGAAATTCTTGAAAAATTGCTGAATGAAGAATAGCTTATTTCTTATTGACACTAATACCTTAATTAGTGCTTTTTTATTCAAATATTCCAACCCAAGAAAAACGTTTGAAAAAGCCTTTAACATAGGAAAGATTTGTTCAAGTTTAAAAACATACGATGAATTCCGGGATGTTTTATTACGTCCAAAATTCGATAAATACATTTCTGTTGAAGAAAAAATGTTAGCCTTACAGCAATTTAAAGAACTTGCTATATTCATCGAAATATCAGAAACCATTAATGATTGCGGGGATCCAAAAGATAATAAATTCCTTGAATCAGCAGTTTCAGCCAGCGTTTCCTGTATCATTACAGAAGATAGAGATTTATTGATTCTGCATCCCTTTCGTGGAATTCCAATTTTAAATGCCGCAGATTTTCTAAATAACTTTTGATTCACTATTATTATTTTTTTTCAATTGAAAGTTTATGATTGCTTAATGGTCATAGCCTAAAGCTAACAGCTCACAACTTTACAACTTTGTGGGTAAAGACACAATCCTCGAAATAATCGGGAATTCATTTCTGCCTACTCGGTTCGCAGAGACTCAACCGGATTCGCTACTGCCGCTTTTATTGCCTGGAAACTGATGGTTGCTACTGCAATGAAAACAACCAATAATCCCGCCCCGGCAAATATTCCCCAGCTCAATGTGATCCGATATGGATAATGTTCCAGCCATTTCGAAGAAGCCATATAAGCAAGTGGAATGGCAATTACCATTGCAATAAAAACCAGTTTTAAAAAATCGGTCGAGAGTGTTGTGACCACACTACGAACAGAAGCGCCCAGTACTTTTCTGACGCCTATTTCCTTTTTTCTCTTTTCTGCGGATAAGACAGATAATCCGAAAAGGCCTATACAGGAAATGAAAATGGTCAGGATGGCACTAAATAACATGATCTGCTTCCACCTGGATTCTGCTTCATAATTTTTAATATTTTCCAGGTCCTTAAATTGATAACTATACGGACTTAATGGAAATAATTTCTTAAAGGTTGATTGGATATATTTCAGACTTCCGGTGGCAGATCCGTTTTTTATTTTGATCATGGCTATGCCATATTGGTTACCCGCTTTCATAGTGAATAATTGAGGTTTTATTTTTTGATCCAGCGGAAGAAAATGATGATCTTTTACTACACCAATGACGGTATATTTTTTATTGTCGTACCAAAAATCAACAATCTGTCCCAAAGCATTTTTCCAGCCGGCTTTCTTTACAAAACGTTCATTTACTATGACAGAATTAGAAGAGTCAGAAGGGAAATTTTGAGAGAAATTCCGTCCTTCTAAAACCGGTATTTTCAATAAGGGTAAATAGAATTCATCAATGGTTTCGTATTCAAATTGAATAGTTGAATCACCATTAACTTTCGCGGCAGTTGACCATCCTCCACCATTCCTTGCAGTCATATTGATGATGGTAGGATTTTTTAGTAATTCATTTCTTAATAATGTTGCTTCTTCTCTTTTTAAAGGAGATTTCGTTATCGTCACTAAATTGCTGTCATCATAACCTAATTTTTGGGTGGTCAGAAAATCGAACTGGGAATAAATTGTAAAAGTCGCAATAATTAAAAAAGAGGCAAGGGCAAATTGAAAAACCACTAGGCCACGTTGCAGATAATTTTTTCTTGCATGTGTAAATCTGCCGTAGAGTGATTGAACCGGGCTATAACCGGATAAAATAATGGCAGGATAAAAACCGGCCAGTAAAGTAGTAACAATAAACAGTAAAATGTAACCGGCGATTAATTTAGCATCAAAAAGATAGGATACCGCAAGTGATTTATTAGACAGATCATTAAAGACCGGGAGGGTAAATTGCACAATTAAAATTGCCAGTCCAAAAGCGATCAGGCAAAGTACAAGCGATTCTCCTAAAAATTGAAAAATCAATTGTTTCCGGTTGCTGCCAATCACCTTACGGATACCAATTTCTTTTGCTCTTTTTAAAGACTGTGCTATCGTTAAATTGATAAAATTAATACAAGCGATCAGCAGAATAAATAATGCTATGCCGGAAAGAATATAGGAATACATCGGATCGCTTGCATCTCTTAAGCCGTTTTGTGGCGGAAGGTCTTTGCTCAAATGCATGTCAGCAAAAGGTTGCAGTTTGTATTCAGAAGTTCCGATGATTTCCCCGTAGGTTTCAGATATTTTTTTGATCGCTTCCTTCGAGTCTGCTTCATAAAACCGCTGCATCCCATTTTCTACATTTTTTACGGATGCATTTGGGTCAAGAACCACAAAAGTGTTCAGGAAAAAATTGAACCAGTTTTCACTGTCTTGTAAATCATTCTGCGAAGCATAAAAAGGCAGTAACATATCAAATTTTATGGAGGAATTCTGCGGGCATCTCTTTGCTACACCCGTTACAGTGTATGGAACAAATTCTCCATCCTTTGTCACAAGTATCGTTTTGCCGATTGCTTCTTTTGTGCCGAATTGTTTTACAGCCGCATCCTCTGAAAGCACTACAGAATGCGGCTCGGATAAACAGGTGGTTGCATCGCCGTCAAGTAACGGAAAAGAAAAAACGGAAAAGAAATTTACATCTACATGTAACAGATCGTGCGATTGTACATCGATTCCTGTTTTTATATCTTCCTGTCCGCTTTGTATCCGGACAAAGGATTTTATACCAGGAACATTTTCTGAAAAGCGGGGACCTTGAAACAGACCGGTATTTCCATCCTTTACTTTCCCGATTCCCTCCGGCCGGGAGTTTTCTGTAACCACTCTATAAATATTCGGCAGATTTCTTTGGAACCGGTCATAGCTTACTTCATCCTTTATATACAGAATGATGAGCATGGCACAAGCCAGGCCCAATGATAATCCGGCAATATTAATAAAGGAAAATACTTTGCTTCTTTGCAGATTCCTAAGGGCGATTTTAAAATAATTTTTGATCATGCTTTTTAACTTTATGAAAAAAGCAAACAACGAGCTTCCTTCCTATTGATAGATTTTTTTTATTTTTTAAATTCAGTGGTTTTCAGGATGAATATCGTTTAATTTTAATCAGATAATTTTTGTTTATTCTGCCTTTAAAGTCTTTACCGGATTCCTCATAGCAGCACGAACCGTTTGGAAACTAACTGTAATTATTGCAATGAATATGGATAATAAACCAGCCGCAGCAAATACCCATCCGCTGATATTTATTCTGTAAGCAAAATCCTGCAACCACGTGTACATAACCCAATAAGAAAAAGGAATAGAGATCAGGAAAGCGATGATTACCAACCCAAGAAATTCTTTGGAAACTAATATCAAAACACTATCTATAGAAGCGCCCAAAACTTTGCGAATACCAATCTCTTTTGTTCGTTGTTCAATGATGAAGGCGGATAGTCCAAATAGTCCTAATCCGGCGATAATGATTGCCAGCAAGGCAAATACAGAGAATATTTTCTGGGTGCGTTGTTCCGCTTCATATAATTTAGCAAAATCATCATTTAGAAATGAGTAACTGAATGAGCCATCGGGACTGAAGGAATCCCATTGTTTTTTTAAATCAGTCAATAGGCCTTGCACATCATTTGTTTTTATTTTTAGGATAATTCCCCCGTAATTGCCTCCCAGCATCATCATTAAAGGC
>JBBSSE010000350.1:0-3929 GCA_038242375.1 Chitinophagales bacterium | reverse complement strand
GGATCCACCTGGGATTATTTAGGCTATTATCCACAAATGGTTCCTGTGACGGATGAATTTTTCCAATTGTTTTCTGCTAATGATATCCGGAAAGCTGCCTATTTTAACGGTCAAACAATCAGTTCTACCTGGCCTGATGGTAGGGCGAATGGATCTAAAAACGTTCAATATAATATCTTCATGCCCGAAAATGCTTATCTCATCTTAGCTGAAAGTTATTTCAGGCTGAATCAGCCGGGAGAAGCGATCAGTACCCTAAATAAATTTAAGTCTTTCCGGAATGCAAGTACTGCAACCGGCCTGGCTGGTGATCAGATCTTACAAGAGATCATCAATGAAAGAAGAAAAGAATTCTTTACGGATACAGATAAGAGATGGCTTGACCTAAAAAGATATGGTACAAAAACGATCAGCCGGAATCTCCGCTTCTTTGATAAGGATTACTCTGTAGAGGTAAAGCCGAATGATTACCATTATGCATTGCCTATTCCTATTGTAGAATTACAGCAAAATCCAAATTTAACGCAAAATGCAGGATGGGTTCCAATGGTATTTAATTAATCATTTACTAAAACCCTTCAAATCTCTGATTGTAAAATAATAAAACTTATTCCAATGAATATAAAAATGAATAAAATATTCTTTACCGCCCTCGCATTCACACTTATCGCTACGGGTTGTAAAAAAGAATCCTTCAAATACCAGATGTATGATCCGGCAGTTGCTGAAATTGATTCTGTTTACTTTTCTCCGGGCGCAGATATGCTGGTGGCAGACGGGCAAGCAAAATTGCAATTCGTTGTAGAAGCTTATCGAACACTTTCCTTAGAAACTCCTGGTGGCAGAAAGGATTCCCTTGTAAAAGTGGATGAGCGCAAACTTCCAAAAGGTTCTGTTCAGATCTTGAAAAATGGACAGCCTTATGATAAAATGGAATATTCCACAACAGAGTATTCTGCAAACAAAGTGACATTCTCTGCCAAAATAGGAAATGCAACCTCAAAGCAATATGATGTAACTCTTCGTCAGAAACAGGTAGTTCCTGTAAAACTGACCGTAGATGTAATCTTCCATATTTTTGAACTGAAAAGCACTGATCCCACTTATGATGCCTTGACCTACCAGCCTGTAACGCAGAATCTGCTGGAAGATGCCATCGATGACATGAACAACGTTTTCAATAATGTTTCGGGTAACAATCCAAACGGAGGTACTGCCAACATACATTTCAGACTGGCAGAAAAAAATCCAGCCGGGAACCTGCTGGCAAAACCAGGATACGATATGATCAATTATGATAAAAGCTGGATGATATACACAGTCTATTCACCCAACGATTTTTTCGGAAAAGTAAATTCGACACCCTCTTACACCTGGGATCCAAAACGCTATTTCAATATTTATATGATCCCAAGTGGTGCCAGTAACTCCATGGGAGCCAACACGCCTAACCACCAGATCGTACCAACCGGTCAAGATCCTATACCAGGTATCTCAAATATAATTACAGATGCTTCTAAACTACCTGTAGGTACCAATTACAATGTGTATGGTGTAGGTATTCCAAGAACCCTTTTATTTCCGGGCACTGGAAAAAGAATTGAACTTTCTCCTTTTGTAGGAACTTATTACGGGCTGAAAAGAACAGGAGTTTCTTCTCCAACTGTTACAGACTATTGCACAGACACGCGAAAATATATTTCTACAGGTCAGTTTCAAAACCTGGTTAAAGTAGGTATAGATGGCATGAAGTTTTTGGCGGATAATGCCATGGATGACAACCGTTATCCTTCCTTAAGAAATTCATTCACCATTGACCAGGTAAATCGTATAAGGGCGGTTATGGCCAATTGTCCTGCAAGGATGCACGGCCAACCATAACCCTATTAAAAAAACACTACCCTGGTAAAAAAATGACAAGTTTCCAAAAATGAGTGTTGCCAATCCCTAACAATGAGATTGTTTTAGCATTCGGAATCCTTACACAAAACCCGGGATATTGAGTAAAAAAATATAAACATTAATAAGAAAATAAATTTATGTTCAAAGTATTCATTCTGTCTGTTTTTTTAATTGGCGCAATATTTTGCCAGGCACAAAGTAAAACTGCTATAAAGTTTATTACCATCAAGGGGGAAGTTGAATCCTTGATCCCGGATGAAGTCATAATGGGCTCCGCCGGATATAACATCAATAAAGTTTATTTGGGTCATAGGGACGGCACCGATTTCAAAATAGCAGACTCTGCCACGGTTAATAAAAATGGAAACTGGCAATTGAAAGTGCCTGTGACAAAACCAATGTTTTATGAAATTGAAATCCTGAAATCTGACCGAATTACTGTATGGACAGACGCAGACATGAGTATTAAAAGCAGAGGGTACGATAGTGCCAAAATTAAGAAACCACAGTACATTTTTATTGAAAGCACAGGGGATAATAATTTTATCAATATTGTGAATAATGCTGCTTTTCTTTATGGACAACAGCTTACAGAATCGGGTCTTGAACAACGTACTGCCAACAGTAGTAAGGACTCTGCCTGGACAAACTATCTTAAAAACACAAACCCTGCCAGGCAAATTTCAAATGACTATATTGACCGTGTGAAAGTTTTGGTGCGGTCCTATAAAAATAAACCTGTTGTTTTGTATGGAATCAAAAGGCTGAATTGGACAAGAGAGAATGATTTTATTTGGCCCATAGTCCAGGATATTAAAACGAAATATCCCTGGTTTAAAGAAATGGCAGCCTACCAAAAACAGGCAGAAGATAATATAGCACGAATCCAGGCAATTCAGCCAGGCAAACCGTTTCCTGTTGTTGCCTACAACAATCCGGAAAACAAACCGATTTCGATTAAAGATTATAAAGGCAAACTAGTACTGGTTGATTTTTGGGCAAGTTGGTGTGGCCCATGCCGAAAAGCGATTCCCAGGGTAAACGAGGTATTTGAGAAATATAAGAAAAAAGGGTTTGAAGTACTAAGTATTTCGATTGATAAAGATGAAAAGGCCTGGCGCAAAGCAGTAGGAGAAGAGGCTATGCCTTGGGCACAAACGCTTAGTCCTGATATGAATATAACGATGAGCCTGTATAATTTTAGTATTATTCCTTCTCTTTTTTTGGTAGACCGGGATGGTAAAATTGTAAAACAATATGCAGGTTTTACGGATCAGGTGGAAGCGAAAATTAAAGAAATGATTGATTAGTGACGTATTAAATATTTTGATCAATAATGATAAAAAAGCGTGGTATAAAACAATTGAGGAAGGAGAATTCCATCGCTACAAATAGAAGTCAAGAGAAGAGAAAAGAAATATTTGGATTCTGATAGGTTGCCGAGATATCATTCAGACAAAAGGCTGTAATCCCTTTTAAAATTAATCATCTAAAAAAGAACAATGAAGAACATATTTTCACTTGTTGTCGCCCTTCTAATAACAATGGTGGGCATGGCACAAAAAAATAAAACGATTACCATTGATGGCAATGTAGTTGGAGACCTTAAAGGATATGAATACATATACTATTATGCCAACGGCGTTCCAGTAGATTCCGCCATTATCAAAGACGGAAAATTCAAAATAGTATTACCATTTAAGGAGACCTATACACAACTTCTTTATACGCAATATGAGGTAAAAATCAGGAAAATGATCAGGCCTTTTCCGTTGCTGATTGATCAACCGGGAAAAATTACCATAGATATGAATATTGGCGAAGGGTTTTATGGCTCAAAAATTAGTGGAATGGAAACAACAATTCTCTACAATTCATTTTTAAAACAGCAGAGTGATGTGTTAAAGAAAATTACTGATGATCTCACAAAAATGTACGGAAAAGTTCGGTCACCGGAAAAAGATCCCCTCGCTGAAAAGATAAAAACGTCCCGTGATTCTTTAAACAATTTGCTGATGGGTGGGCTG
>JBBSSE010000349.1:0-3947 GCA_038242375.1 Chitinophagales bacterium | reverse complement strand
CAACATGAGGATATTAATCTGATAACCTTGCTCGTAGGAGCATCTGCAGGTGGATTGGAAATCCTTACCAAACAAAATCAATGGATAGGGGTGACTTCATTACCTGAACAAATTGTAGTAAATGTTGGTGATATGCTTCAGCGTTTTACCAATAATAAACTGAAAAGCACAACGCACCGGGTTGTAAATCCTCCAAGGGATTTATGGCATACTTCACGGTTTTCCATTCCATTTTTTCTTCATCCTAAATCTTCTATGAGCCTTGCTGCACTTGAAAGTTGTATCGATGACACACATCCCAAAGCATACGAAGATGTTACAGCCGGAGAATACCTTGATGAGCGTTTAAGAGAAATTGGTTTAAAGAAGTAACCTAATTTTATTGCACATAAATTTTAATCCCTGTTCACTGCAGGGATTTATTTTAAACCCTTGTTTATGAGAAAACTTTCTACATTTTTATTCCTGGTCTTCTTGTTTCAAATTGCCTTTGCACAGGAAAAAAAAGATTTATCCCTTTCATTTAGTGCCGGCGCATTTAATAGTCCATATTATAAGAATGCTCATACCGGGGGTTTCTATAATTTTGGAGCAGAGTATCATCTTTCGAAGGATCACTCTCTTTCATTTGACTTCCTGGGCGGAAGACATACTTATTACGATGATATTCTTTCGGATAAAAATGTCGCGGAAACTTATTCTGGCATTCAAAATACGAATGCCAGAACACTTTATACTGTCTTCACTATTTCTTATAAATATAAATTCATTAACAAAAATAAATTCAGTCTGGTTCCCGGAACGGGTGTCGGAATTATGACACATTCAAGGAACTATCCTTCATCCAAAGAAAATGGTGGTACGACTATTTTGACAACATCTTTTTCCGACCTGGTATTTCCGGTAACGCTGGATATTAATTATGAAGTATTTAAGAATTTTCAAATCGGCGCAACCAGCGGATTTTTGATTCATCCGGATTTCCCTGTTTTGGGTTTACATATTGGTCCAAAATTCTCTTATGTGTTGAAATGAATTTGAAATGAAAAAAAAGTTTTTGGTCATTACAATAATCTGGAAAAAAATTTAAAAGAACGAGGTAACGAATTGTTTGAAATCTTTCATACTCCTGCATCCTCTTTGAATCCTCTCTCGAATTCATCACTCAATTTTAAAAAGAAAATTCAAAGTGTTTCATTTAGGCAATAAAAAATGTTCTCAAAAATAATTCTTCTTTAATTTAGCAAATCATTTCTCCTGTTTTTTTTATAAATTAAACTTCTTTACTTTATTACATTTACTAAATGGTACTCGTAAGGCATATCCCTTTTCTTAAAGCCGTATTTTATTACACCATCTCTGCTTTTGGGGGCCCGCAAGGTCATTTAGGAATGATGATGAAAATATTTGTTGATGGCAGAAATGATATCACAAGAGAGGAATTAATCGAATACACAGCATTCTGTCAGATGTTACCGGGTGCTTCTTCTACACAGATCGTTACATTAATCGGCTACAAACGGGGAGGAGTGCCCTTAGCAATTCTTACTTTACTTGTCTGGATATTTCCAGCCTGTTTTATTATGGGCATGTTTTCCTTCTTAGTTCAGTATTTGAATACCTTTCATGTAAGTCTCAACATTTTTAATTTTATACAACCCATGGCTGTGGCTTTTATTGCCTTTGCTGCCCAAAAAATGTATAAGATCTCCATTAAAAATACCATTACAAAAATTATCATGCTTGTTGCGATCGTTGCAACATATATTTTTTTTAAAAGCCCCTGGATTTTCCCCATCCTCATTATTTTGGGTGGAATGGCAACGAATATTAGTGACAGGCGTATTCCGGATAAGGCGAATATTAAACCCCGCCATATCAAATGGACAAATATCTGGCTTTTCATACTCATTTTTGTGATCGTTGGATTTTTGAGCGAAACTGCAAGAAAGCAAGATTGGGAAAATAAAAAGATCTACAATCTGACAGAGAATACGTATCGTTTTGGAAGCCTGGTTTTTGGCGGTGGAGATGTCCTTATGCCTATGATGTATGAGCAATATGTGGTTAGGGACAGAACAAGTTACATGTCAAAAGAAGAATTTCTAACTGGTTGGGGATTGATAAGGGCTATCCCGGGACCTGTTTTTGCTGTGACCTCTTATACCAGCGGAATGATCATGCGTGACAGGGGTACTGGGATGCAAATTCTGGGTGCCTCCATTGGCTCTATTATGATTTTCCTTCCCAGTGCCTTATTAGTGCTATTTTTCTTTCCTGTGTGGCAGTATTTGAAGAAATATGCCGTCGTTTATCGATCCCTGGAAGGCATAAATGCCGTAATCGTGGGCATTATGTGGGCCGCATTCTTCTTTTTATTAAAAGATATCTCCATTACAGCGCTTAAAACGGTTAGTTTAATCAACATTATTGTTATTGTTGGAACGTTCTCCTTATTGACCTTTACCAAATTCCCTCCTCCCTTGATCGTTTTAGGGTGTTTGATACTTGGATTTTTATTTTAATATAAATACATGTCGCTTTATATTTGCATATATATAATAATCCTAATATATGCTTAATAATGTTTCTAAAAAATTACCACCCAAAATATTTTTTTGCCAATTATTAATTAATTCGACATTTTTATCAAATAGGAAATCGTGGAATTGTACACAGATTTTATCTCCCTTACAATTGTATATCATACCAGCTACACTTCCGGTATAGCAGGCAGATAACTTTAAAAGAAAAGAAATTCAAAAAGTGATAGCGTCATTTTGAAGAGGAAGTGATCCGTAAACTTTTGCTGGTTTAACCTCGGTAACCACCTGAAAAACTGCCAAATAGAATCTAAATTATCAGTTTAATTTAAAGAGATCTGAGTTGTCGGCACCGAAGGTCAGACAGCGGACGTAAATAAAACATGAAAAGAAGCAGATCATTTTTATATAGAAACCACCAAAGAAGTTGGCCGGTCTGACCTTCGGTAACGACCTGAGCACAATCGAAATGATTGGATTAGTACTAAGCCTAAAAGCTGTCGGCACCGAAGGTCAAACAGCGGACATAAATAGAACATGAAAAGAAGCAGATCATTTTTATATAGAAATCACCAAAGAAGTTGGCCGGTCTGACCTTTGGTACCGGAACTGGGCAATCAAAAATATTGGGTTAATACTAAACTTAAAATCTGCCGACACCGAAGATCGGCAGCGGACGTAAATAATACATGAAAAGAAGCAGATCATTTTTTATAGAAATCACCAAAAAAATTGGGGTCTAATTTTCACACCCGACCTGGGCACAATCAAAATTATTAGTTTAATACAAAGACTAAAGCTGTCGGCACCGAAGGGCAGACAGCGGACATAATAATAGAACATGAAAAGAAGCAGATCATTTTTATATAGAAACCACCAAAGAAGTTGGCCGATCTGACCCTCGGTACCGAACTTGACACAATCAAAATAATTGGATTAGTCCTAAGCCTAAAAGCTGTCGGCACCGAAGGTCAGACAGCGGACAAAATAATAGAACATGAAAAGAACTAGATCATTTTTATATAGAAATCACCAAAGAAGGTGGCCGGTCTGACCTTTGGTACCGGAACTGGGCAAAAAAAATTATTGGTTTAATACTAAACTTAAAAGCTGTCGGCATCGAAGATCAGGCAGCGGACGTAAATAATACATGAAAAGAAGCAGAACATTTTTTACATAGTAACTGCCAAAGAATTTGGCCGGTCTGACCCTCGGTACCGACCTGGACACAATCAAAATATTTGGATTAGTACTAAGCCTAACAGATGTCGGCACCGAAGGTCAGACAGCGGCCATAAATAATATATGAAAAGAAGCAGATCATTTTTTACATAGTAAACTGCCAAAGAATTTTCCCGGTCTGACCCTCGGTACCGACCTGGACACAATCAAAATAATTGGATT
>JBBSSE010000348.1:0-3947 GCA_038242375.1 Chitinophagales bacterium | reverse complement strand
TCCTGTATCTAAAGAGAAAATTAAAAGAAACAGAATAATGAAAAAAATAATTTTAGCTTCTACATTCTTCCTGCTGTCATATTTATCCTTTGCACAGAAGTATCCTTTTTCAGTAACGAAAACAGGAACAGGGGAACAAACCCTTATATTTATCCCGGGTTTTGCCAGCTCCGGCGATGTGTGGAATAAAACGGTTGAAGTTCTTAAAGATAAATACACATGTCACGTGTTAACCATGGCCGGTTTCGCAGGAGTTGCTCCGCAGGAAGATCCAACTTTTGAGAAATGGAAAGTAGCCATTGCGCAATATATCCGGGATCAAAAAATTAAAAAACCGGTCATTGTCGGTCATAGTATGGGAGGGGGATTGGCTTTAGCGATAGCCTCCGATTACCCGGACCTCGTGAGCAAAATTGTTGTAGTGGATGCTTTACCCTGCCTGATGGCTATTACAAATCCAGGCTTTCAGTTAAATCCTGTAAATGACTGTTCCGGAATGATCGGGCAGATAGCCAGTATGAAGGAAGATTATTTTACCCAAATGCAAAAAGTTTCCATGGCCGGTCTTTCAACCACGGCGGCTAAATTGGATGAGATGGTGAGGTGGGGGATCAGTTCCGATCGAAAAACCTTTGCCAAAATGTTTTGTGATTTTTCAAATACGGATCTGCGGGAAAGAATTAAAAAGATAACCGTTCCTTCCCTGATCTTGCTGGAACCATCTTTTAAAAATATAGAGGCCATTGCGGAGCAATACAAAAATCTTCCGGATGCTGAACTTAAATACGCCAATAAAGGTTTGCATTTTATTATGTTTGATGATATGGATTGGTATTTAGGTGAATTGACTGCTTTTCTTAAATAGTTTTAATGGAATTTGAAGAAATTTATAAAGGGTATTGGGACAAAATATTCCGTGTTTGTATGGGCTACGTAAATGATCACAGCCTGGCGCAGGATATGGCACAGGAAACATTTATCACTGTTTGGAAACAGCTTCCCAATTTCCGGAATGAGGCGAATATCGGTACCTGGATCTATCGGATTGCTACCAATAATTGTTTACGTCAATTAGAAAAAGAAAAGCGGGTGAAATCAGTTGATTTGCCCGTTGATTTACCTGAAGAAAAAAGCAGGAATCTTGAACCGGGTTTTCAATTGTTGTATAAATTTATTTCTGAACTTCCGGAGATGGACAGGATCATTATTTCCCTCGAACTGGAAGATGTAAAACAGGCTGAAATAGCGCGGATAACGGGTTTGTCAGAAAGTAATATCCGCGTAAAAATTCACCGTATAAAAACACGGTTAACCCAAAAATTTACAGAACATGGAAAATAAACTCAACCTGAAGGAATTGTGGAATACTCAACCCGTGCCTGATGCAGACAAATCAGATCTTTTGAAAAAAGTAGAAAAACATAAAGCCGCAGGCTTGAAAAAGATCTTTCTGCTCAACGGGCTTTTGTTCGCTACCATCGTATTTGTTGTGCTGATATGGATCTATTTTAAACCACAATTACTCACGACAAAAATCGGTATTGTTCTAAGTATCCTCCCTATGATTATTGCGTTGGTATTTCAAAACAGGATGATTCCTTTGTATAAAAAAACAGATGAAAACCAGTCAAATGCAGACTACCTGGAAAACCTGGTGAAAATAAAAAATAAAGAAAGTACGATTCAAACGACTATTATGAATGTGTATTTCATTTTACTTTCCGCCGGCATCGGACTTTACATGTATGAGTACACTGCCTTAATGCCGTTGGTTTGGGGGATATTTTCTTATTCAATTGTTGTACTTTGGTTTGGATTTAATTGGTTTGTTTTACGTCCGAAGGTGATCAAAAAAAAACGGCACAAAATAGATAGTTTGATTGGGCAGTTAGAAAAAATAAAATCAGGATTAAGTGATGTTGTCAGCGAAGATATTTAATACATATCGTCATTTTAAACCTTCAAATCCTTTCATGAGGATATATTAATAGTTTTAGAAAAAATAATCCGGAAAGTAGAGACGCAATGCATTGCGTCTCTACAAACAATCGCCTCAGATTACCTAATTTTGAAGGATAAACCATTTTACAGTATATTTTTCAAACACGAAACATCATGAAAGCGATCGGATTCAAACAGTCATTACCCATTACTGAAAAAGACAGTTTTATAGAATTTGAAATGGAAAAACCGGTACCCGGAGAATACGATTTATTGGTAAAAATAGAAGCGATATCGGTTAATCCGGTTGATTTTAAAATTCGCCAAAATGCTGCAAAAGATAAAGTTCTTGAAACACCAAAGATCATTGGTTGGGATGCTGTAGGAACGGTAGAAGCGGCAGGAGATAAAACGTCAAGATTTAAACCGGGCGACAAGGTTTATTATGCCGGTGATCTTACGCGGAGCGGCAGTAATGCGGAATACCAAATTGTGGATGAACGCATCGTTGGACGCAAGCCGCAAAAGTTAACGATAGCCGAATCCGCTGCTATGCCTTTAACAGCGTTGACAGCATATGAATCTCTGTTTGACCGGATCAAAGTACATCCTGAAACCGATAAGGGGAAAACGGTTTTAATCCTGGCAGGCGCTGGTGGCGTGGGTTCCATTGCTATTCAACTCGCTAAAAAATTATGTGGCCTCACCGTTATTGCGACTGCTTCAAGACCTGAGTCTGTTAACTGGTGTAAAAAACTCGGAGCCAATTTCGTGGTCGATCATCACAAGCTAAAAGAAGAGTTGGAAAGAATCGGACACAGCGAGATAAACTATATTTTAGACTTTGTGGACCTCGAAGGATATTGGGACCTCGTAGCGGAGATCATAAAACCGCAGGGACATATTGTTTCGATTACAGGAAGCAGCAAATCATTAAATCTGAATGTTTTAAAAAATAAAAGTGTCACCTTCTCCTGGGAATTTATGTTTACCCGTTCGATGTTTGAAACGGAAGATATGGATAGGCAACACCAGATCTTAAATAAAATAGCAGATTTGTTAGACGATGGAACTTTAAAAACGACCCTGACAACGACCTTGCATGGATTTACTGTGGAGAATCTGAAAAAAGCGCATCAAATGCAGGAGACAGGTAAAAGTATTGGTAAAACTGTAATCGAATTTTAAAGAATTTTATTTATACTTCGCAATTGGTAAAACAGTGAATGATTTTTATACGGTCGGGGCGCTTGCTTCGGCGACCTGAACGATTGCCAACTTACGGTTCAGACCGCAAAAGCGTACTGACCCTTATTCAGAAAATTCATTAATTTATCCCTTTTGCAGTATAGCAAATAGATGAGAAGAGAAAGTTGAAAATAATTTTTCTTAAAAAAGGAAAAGATGGGATGGATTGAAATTTTGGTCTGATGAATGTGGATATTTTAAACAATTTTTTCACGATAAAAACAATTTTTAAAAACGTATAAAATGAAATTCACAAAATTAATTCCAAATGTTTTTTATGAAAACCTCCGGGACGGTTTGGATCTTTTTGTTGATTGTTAGGAGTTTCGTTTGGGTTAAGAGGATTTAAATTCTGATAATCCAGGCTGTATTGTAGAAAAAGAAGGCCTGCTGCGGTTTCTTTCAGAACAAAGAATTTGCTTTGAAAGACCGGCAGGAATTGAGGCTTCAGACCGATAATATTCAAGAGGTTTACGCACATTTCCGGCACCCATCCACAGATGTTGCATCCCAATTTAAAATCTGTTACAATGCGTCCCTGGAGTGCAAAGGAATTTGCACTCCAGGGTAGTTCAGGTATTTGTTTAATTGTACAGCAATGGGGAACGATTAAAAGGATCTTTCCGGATTTTCTGGCGTTAAAAAAAATAATTTTCCTAAAAAGTCTGCTGATCTTTACCGGGATGCTACCGTGATAAAAAAGAATTGATTACACGATCCTTTTTTTGATTTCTGTTTTTATTCTTTTTACCAAAAAC
>JBBSSE010000347.1:0-3958 GCA_038242375.1 Chitinophagales bacterium | reverse complement strand
TTCCTTTTTATAAAATTATTTTTATGAAAGTGGTTTTTCAGATTCATAAAATTTGATACCATTTTGAGCAAGTTCATTCAAAACCGGTTCGTAAATTTCCCGGACCACCGGCAGGTGTAAACCGGTGAGGCTGATCTTATTCTGTAGAATTAATTTTGCGGCTATGCCCAATGGTAAACCAACGGTTTGTGCCATTGCAGTGTGCAACTGGTCTTTTCCTTTTACGATCAGGCTGCTTTTAACTTCTTTTTTACCGCCATCAATTTCATATTCCATTTCATGCAGCATCACAATCATATCTTTATCATCCGGCTTCATCACAAGTTTTTTTTCCAATAAATATTGAAGTATTCCAGCTGAATTTTCTATCTCAAAAGAAATGACTTCATTACGGCGCATTCCCAGGAAATCAACCTGCTCCCTGAAGTTTGCCTCCCAACTTTCTTCCGGAAAATTATTCCTGGACTGCGCCATTTTTACCTCAAACCAATCATGAAATGTTTTGCAATTCCTGATCAATTCTAAATCACTTTTTGAAGTAAATCCACATCTCACTAAAATGTTCCAACCGTTATTGAAAGAAGGGTAGCGTAAAGTGGTACGGATAAATGAATTTATTCCCTTCAATTCATAAGTATCAATATAAGAAAGTGAATCGCGGTTTGCATACCAGGATAATGGCCCAAGACCGGGAATGTCAACTACATTCTTCTCGTCCGCAAAAATATCTTCATACGGTATTTTTACAACCTCTTCATTTTTCAGGAATATAGCACCTGAACTTCCCGCAGCAACAACATTTGCCGGGTTCCAGGTTATTTTATAATGCCATGGATTATCATCACTTTCAGGAGAAATCAGTCCGCCGCAATGCGATTTAAATGAAACGATTTTTCCGCCCTTATTTTTTATTTCATGAATCATTTTCATGGCACTCATATGATCAATTCCCGGATCAAGTCCCATTTCCCCAATAAAAAGTAATTTCTTTTCCTCAATTTCTTTTTCAAGAGACTTAATAGAATCATCAATATAGGAAGCAGTCAAAAGGTTTTTGGAAAACAAGACACAATCCTTTGCCACTAAAAAATGCAGTGCTGCCGGCAACATGGATATAACAATATCTGCCTCCTGAATTAAAGCATGTCTTTTATCCTCCTCGCTTACATTAATTGATTTTGCAACTGCATTTTTAAAGTTCTTGATTTTTGATTCTGCTACCGCCTGGTTTGAATCACATACTACAAATTTCCACTCGTTTTCATCACAGCATTTTCCCAGGTATTCAATAAGAGAGGTGGCTGATTTTCCTGCTCCAAATAACAAGATTGTTTTCATTTGCTTCTAATTTGATAAGGTGTTTAACACGATTAAATTGCGTAAGTTATTCATTAATTCAGGAAATAATTTGATCAATAAAAAATATCCACATTTCTCTCTTAAAAAAGTGGGAAAATATCCCTTAATAAGTTGGTTTTTGTAGGGTTAACTGCGTTAAAAAAAGTATATTTGCGCATAGTAAAAAATTATGGATACACTAGACGAAGAATTGCCAGAAAATGGCCACAACCATGGGAGAATAATCCCGGTGAATATTGAAGAACAAATGAAATCCGCTTATATAGATTATTCTATGAGTGTGATCGTTGGAAGGGCTCTTCCTGATGCAAGAGATGGCCTCAAACCTGTTCACCGCCGGATATTATACGGTATGTCCGAAATGGGAAATACCTTTAATAAACCGCATAAAAAATCTGCCCGTATTGTCGGTGATGTAATGGGTAAATTCCATCCTCATGGTGATTCATCCATTTATGGAACCATGGTTCGGATGGCGCAGGATTGGAGCATGCGTTATACCCTCATCGATGGACAGGGTAACTTCGGTAGCCAGGATGGAGATGAGCCTGCAGCGATGCGTTATACGGAGGTGCGTTTGGAGAAAATGGCAGAATCCATGCTGGAAGATATCGAAAAAGACACGATAGATTTTACGCTCAATTATGACGATACTACCAAGGAACCAACAGTATTGCCTACCCGGATTCCTCAATTACTTTTAAACGGTTCAAGCGGTATTGCAGTAGGTATGGCCACAAACATGCTGCCACACAATCTTACAGAGGTAGCCGATGGTTGTATTGCTTTTATTGAAAACCGCGATATCGAAATTGAGGATCTTATAAAAATTGTGAAAGCGCCCGATTTTCCAACAGGAGGAATCATACACGGTTATGAAGGTGTGAAACAAGGAATGCACACAGGAAGAGGAAGGGTAGTCCTTCGCGGAAAAGTAACCATCGAGACGTCAAAAACCGGAAGAGAAAGCATTATTATAACAGAAGTTCCTTACCAGGTGAACAGGGATGCCCTGACTGAAAAAATAGGGATGCTTGTCGGTAATAAAATTATCGAAGGTGTATCAGATGTAAATAATGAAAGTAATAATAAAGAAGGAACCAGGATAGTTGTAGAGCTTAAAAAAGATGTGATTGCGCAGGTGGTGATTAATCATTTATATAAGCATACAGAACTGCAAACTTCTTTTGGAATCAATAACGTAGCGCTTGTAAATGGCCGTCCGGAAATTTTAAATGTCAAAGATCTTATTCAGGTTTTTGTTGATTTCCGACATGAAGTGGTTATTAGAAGAACGAAGTTTGAATTGAAAAAAGCAGAGGAGAGGATCCATATTTTAGAAGGATTTCTAATCGCGTTAGATAATTTGGATGCAGTAATTACCTTAATCAGAAGTTCTGCAACGCCTGATATTGCGAAAGAAGGATTGATCTCTAATTTTGGAATGAGTGATATTCAGGCAAAATCAGTTCTTGAATTGAGATTGCAGAGACTGACCGGAATGGAAAGGGATAAAATCAGGGATGAGCATGCTGAAATAATGAAACAAATTGAAAGATTGAAAGAAATTCTTGGCAATGAATCCATGCGTTTTGATATTATCAAAGGAGAAATTCTGGAAATAAAAGAAAAATACGGAGATGAACGCAGAACGGAAATCCAATATCTTGCTGATGAAATAAGTATTGAGGATCTGATTGAAGAAGAAGATGTGGTTGTAACAATTTCCAATCTTGGATATATTAAGCGGACTTCCGCTACAGAATTCAGACAGCAAAGAAGAGGTGGAAGAGGAGCCAGGGCAAGTAAAACCCGTCAGACAGATTTTATTGAAAAACTGTTTGTCGCCTCTACGCATCATACATTATTATTCTTCACAGAAAAAGGAAAGTGTTTTTGGTTAAAGGTTTATGAAATTACAGATGGCGATAAAACAAGCCAGGGCAGAGCTGTTCAGAATTTGATGCAGATACCACCGGATGATAAGATCAGAACCGTTATTACCATTAAAAATTTACAGGACAAAGAGTATATAGATAATAATTATATTGTACTTTGTACCAGAAAAGGAATTATCAAGAAAACACGTGTTGCCGATTTTTCCAGACCAAGATTAAATGGAATCAATGCCATTACTATTAATGAAGGAGATCAGCTTTTAGATGCCTGCTTAACAGATGGAACGCAAAATATAATGATGGCTTTACAAAGTGGACGCGCTATTCGTTTCCCGGAAGAAAAAGTAAGGCCAACAGGTAGAGGCGCAATCGGAGTTTTTGGAATTTCATTAGATACGAATGTAGATGAAGTGGTTGGTATGATTTGTGTTAATGCTACCGATCCGGATGTGAGTGTTCTGGTAGTAAGTGCAAAAGGCTACGGTAAAAGAACGAAAGTAGGTGAGTACAGAACGACCAACAGAGGCGGCAAAGGAGTTAAAACAATTAATATTACGGAAAAAACAGGGAAGCTTGTTGGATTATTAAATGTTAATGAAACGCAAGATTTAATGATTACCTGCAAATCAGGTGTAACTATTCGGACCTCTATTGCATCTATACGTGAAGCTGGAAGAGCTACGCAGGGGGTAAAACTGATC
>JBBSSE010000346.1:0-3970 GCA_038242375.1 Chitinophagales bacterium | reverse complement strand
TTCTTGTTTGAAAATTTCAGATCCGCGATATGCATTCCCAGTTTTGTGTCTGTCGTATCTGTATCATTTATAGTTTCCCAATTATCATTTGTCCAGTGAATAACCGCCGCCGTCAACACTTCGATACGTAATATTTCTTTTGCTGAAATACTGATACATTGATAATTATAACGCCAAACCATATATATGGATGCTGCTTTATTCTGAAGATATCTTTCATGCGTATGCGGTGACATGTCAAAAATCTTTTTTTCCTTTATAGAATGGCACAGTTTGACGTATTCCGAATGGGCCCATACTAACGGCATTGCAGAGCCGGAATGTTGTCCGAAATAAAGTTCTCTTTCTGGTATATCCGCTGTATCCCAGATTTGTTCAGATAACAAACCATTATTTGAAAAAGCATCCATCGCTTTTAGTAATTCCCTGGCACCTTTAATATTTCCTGCGGCTATTTCATAATGTGCTCTTTCGCCGGTTAACAAAGGCCAGGCTCTGCCAATTCCCTGGCCATTACCTGAAAACCCCTTTCCTGATTCTTCTTCCCCATAACCATCATTTGCATATCTGTGCCAGCATGCACCATTGGGGGTATCTACTTTTAATTTAGCATCAATCACCTTTATGGTATTTAATATTCTCGGATCATCTGCTGACCTTAAGCCAAAGCGGACCAATGCGAGGGCATCCACACAGATCAATTCCCACAATTGCATCCGCCCGTTTTCGCGGGTCCTGTTTTTTATGTAAAGCACATTGTTTTTGATTTCCTCTGCTGGTTTATTGTATGGATTGGTGCGCATATAATATCCCTCAACACCCACTTCTTTTGATAAGGGAGTATCTGTAACATATGTCCAATTCTCAATTTGATCATTCCAGAAATCAGCCGTTTGCCGGCAATAATCTGCTATTGCCTGCTCATCATTTATTTCTGCAAGATGCGCAGCGCTTAATAATCCGGCTATTTCCGCCGCCAGGGTAAAAGCCGTTAGACCAGGTTCTTCCTCCCAACGGTCTTGCTTTGTTGACGGACCATTAAGAATAACAAATGAAATCGCTTTTTTTATTCCCGGCCAATATCTTTTCATTCTCTCATCATCAAGTTGTTTGTTTCGATGGCACAGATCAACAAGAGTGATGGGCATCGCCACTTCGTCCATTTGAATTCCTGTCCAGTTGGGTACTCCCTGCAGCCACATATTCTGGCTCCATTTGCCATCATCTTGTTGGGTGGACATTAAAAAATTAAGGATTTTAAGCACTTCCTCTTTCGCATTTAAGGCCAGGAAGCCACTTGAACTTTCAACCAGGTCCCGTGGCCATACAAGGTGGTATCCTCCAATATCCTTGTCGCCTTTTATTTGCCCCCAGGGTATAGACAAACTGGCAACGACTGCACCGGGAAACTTTTTGGACGTATGCATATTCATTACAGCAGCACTGGTTCGGAAATTTTTTCCAACTGTACCCCTTTCCGTTTTGACACTCTTTAATTTCTTTTGAAATTCATCCCATCTTTCAAAATATTCATCTTCAGCGGTTTTAAATCCATCCATAAGGCTGGCCCATGCGTTATTTCCCGCGTCTTCCTTTTCAGTTCCGAATCCAAGAGCCAACACAAATTCCTGGGTTTCTGAAATATCGATTTCCGCGGTTAAGGCGATGTTCCCATTTTTAGCTCCCTGATATTCCCATTCCATTTTTTTATGCTGAATTAAATCTGTGTAACCATCAGAAGTTCCAACATATCCAACAGATCTTTTTTTAAAATAAGTACCAAAGCAACCAAGAGCAATTGTGATCCCTTCCCGGTACGCAAAAAGCATTGGTTTCCCTTTGTAACTACCCTGCCACCCATCATTATTTTCTCCCCGATTATTTATGTGGGGAGCAAGTATTACATATAAATGATACTTTGTAGAATCTCCTTTTTGAAGAGGAGTGAATTTGATTTTTTGAAGAAAGGTATCCCGGTAAGGATCAGTAATAATTTCCTTTTCAATTGTAAACCTTTTTTGTTTGCATGTATTGACAATTTTGAAGGCAGGAACACCTTCTTTTATCCATTTAATGGAATGGTCGGTATCCCTTTTTTCTTCCGAAAAAAAACTGTCCCCATCCGTAACAATAAATTCCATGTCTCTTATACAGGCAATATCCTCTCTTGGATAATACACTTCATTTACAATTCCATGGCTTAAGGTAAACACCACATCCGAAGAAAAATTGATGGATTTGCCGATGCCAGACTTCGCACTGGATGTCCAGCGGGGTTGTATTCCGGGAAACCCGGGAGGAATAGAATTTTCAGCCATGATCTTATATTTTTATTAGTGGAATTCCAATACTTTCATCCATCTTTCTATTTAAATACACAGGAGATTCATTCAGGATGATTTCTAAGGTTGGGTGAACTTTTGCTTTCATCAAATGGCCGCCGTGAGCGGTACCATCTTCTTTTCCAAGGACAACATGCGCATGAATTTTATGTTCATTTTCATATAGAGTGATGTCGCCTGTCAGTACCAAAACTTCTACTTGTTGTTTTATGTGTATTTTTTTATAATCCTTTTTTGAAAAATCAAAAAAACCAACAACTACTTTACTAAAAGCTCCGATGGCCGTAAAATGAGAAGCTGAAAGGTTTTGCTCTTTGGCAAATGCTTTTATTTGTTCCATTACTTCTTCGCCACTTTCTAAAATGATCGCGAAGGTTTTCTGGAGGTCATTATTGATTAATTTATATTGCATACAAATTTTTTTTCCTTGTTTAGATCATTTATTTTTCGCATCCAGGGAATTTCTTCTATACTTCGAAAATTTATCGCCCGTTTCATTTTTATTATTCTTACCACATCCATAATAAATCCAATCAAAAACAAGTCCCGTAGTGGCGGCATAAATCCAATGAAAAAGAGCATCTTTCAAAATGGTTTTTGGCTCTTGTTTATAAATTGGCGGCGCAACTTTTAGCATAGGCAAAACCACAAGTTCTGCGCACCAGATGGTTGCAAAATGTACAGAAATAGCTTCGAGGCCTTTTAAACCGGATAGACTAATCAATCCCCGAATCATACCAAGATCGATTCCATATAAAAAATGAACTTTGTTTGAAACAGCTATGTTCTTACTTTCTGTTACAGGCGTTAAATCCATCAATTCACGAAGTGCTTTTACCGGCACGTCACTGGCTTTTCTGCCGGTAATTTTCATATCTATTCTTTGAGCGATGGTCATAGCTATTGTGCCGGCCAATCCTGCCAAAAGCCCAACACCGAGAGCAGTTCCTGCTTTTTTTAAGGGGCTTTTATTTTTGTTTTTTTTCATGATGTTTTCATTTGAAAATTTGAAAAAGGGTTATTTTATTTTGATGATTTACTTTTTATTTTCTTCATAAATTTTTCGAAAATCTTCCTCAAGTACTTTTTTATCCAGCTCATACTGTTCCCGCGTTATTTCTCCTTTTGCAAATCGTTTTCGAAGAATATCATATGATGTATCCCTATCGCGTTCGCGCCCATAGCGGGTAAGTGTCATAAAGATCCAGACGATAAAAAGAAGCCAGATAATCCACCAGATAAGGTGCATTCCCCAAAAATGGTACCCGTCATAAAAATGAAACATGGCTGTAAATTTTTTAATTGAAAATTTTTCTATCAATAAAATATCTTTTCTCTTTCTTTCTGTTTTCGCTTCGCGGACAAATAATATATTCCAATAATTGCCACCAACGATAAAAGCACGACGCTCCGTTTTATCGTCAGAGACGTTGATCTTAACTTCATTCCATCGATGTATTTTCTTTCCGGATAATCCCCGGCAGAACTTTCTGATTCCCCATTTTCATGCAAAGCCATTTGCAGCACCTGCGCCGTATGCAATCCTTCCCTGTTCGTTAACTGTTCTATCTGTTCCCGGCAACTAAAACCATCTGCAATGATGAGTGTTTTTTTATCCGCCTGTCTTA
>JBBSSE010000345.1:0-3970 GCA_038242375.1 Chitinophagales bacterium | reverse complement strand
GTGGAGGCAGAAAATGTGAGTCCGTTTATAAGCACATATACATTACCGTTAAAATGATTTTTCTTTTTAGGTTTAAATGACCGCCTTTCCCAAAATCCGAAGTGATATTTACCGTCAGATCTTTTTTTAGTGAGCACTGTTAAGCCAAGGTTGTTCTCACATGTTTTGGAAATATTCCTGTCAAAAGGTTTAAAATTTTTACTTTTTGAATAAGCCGAGTCCGCCACTTTAAAGCCGGTTTTAGCTAAATACCGGGCAAGCAAAACGGACTTATCAATATTTCCACCGCCATTGGTTCTTAGGTCAATGACCAGATTTTCAGTCTGGTTTTTTCTTATTTCTCTGAAGGAGCGCCTGATAAAACTTCCGAGGTTGCCGGTAATAAATCGGTTAATGGTCATTAAGGCGAAAGCGGAATCAATTTTTAGTGAACGAATGTTTTCCTGTTTTTCCTGGTGGGTTATTTTTCTTTCGATTAATTTTTCTTCTCTTTTTTCTTTTTTTACGCTATCCGGTGATGGAGCGAAATAGGGAATTAAAGCGCTCTTTTGATTACCGGAAGAATCAGAATATTGCACGAAATAATGTTGGAATAAACCGTAAACATTACGATGAAAATAGGGGAAACTACTGCTTAAACGGATGTAATTTACATTCTCTGCATATCCATCTGCCGGCATGTAATTAAACATCGTATTAATCATTTCAGCACTCTTAATTCCGTTAATTGCTGTAATAAAATCACCTCTTTTTATTGCAGTGTCTTTCCGGTTCAGATTTGCCATCACCATCATGGTATCGTTCCAGACTTTTACATATAAAGGAAATGAAGGAATTCGTCTATACATGATAAACTTGTCCCAGTCTTTACTCATTGAAAACCCCGTGTGGCCACACCGGATAGCAGATGTTAGAGGTGCAAGAACGGTCCATCCGAATTGCAATTCTGTCATAGAATCTGCAATGGATTCATAGCCTCTGTCGAAATATAAATCCATACTGTCTTTTGGAGTGTACCAATACAATGATGGATGCTTTTCCTCCAGAATATTACGGAGTAATGTATAATCATGCTGCAATTGCTCGCGTGGATATTTCTTATTTGGATTATAGTTTTTAGAAACAGAACAGGATACAAGAAAAGTCAATAAAAAGAAGGAAAGTATGCGATATATTTTGCAAATATCCATTTTCATTTTTTGATTCAAGATCATGTTCAACTCTATGTTTTAGGGAATAAAATGTCTAATCCACTGCAATAGGATTCCAGCCTTGCGCAATTATTTTATGTTCATTACCTCCTTTTGAAATCATGATCGGACCCTTTCCAAATTCCGTGATATGTCCAATGACAGTGATCATTTCATTTGAGGCTAATTTATTGTAATCATTCTGATCAATCGTAAAAAGCAATTCATAATCTTCCCCGCCACTTAAAGCACAGGCCGTAGGATCTAATTCCAGTTTATAAGCAAATTGCCTGGCAAGTTCATTTACGGGAATCTTTTCTTCATACAAGGCGCAGCCCACTTCACTTTGCTTGCAAATATGTAATAACTCACTACTTAATCCATCACTAATATCAATCATAGAAGTAGGTAGAATATTTTCTGCTGCAAAAAACTCGATGATCTCTTTTCTTGCTTCCGGTTTTAAAATCCTGCCAATGATATAATCCTGTCCTTCCAGATCAGGTTGTACACCTTTTGTTTCGAGGTACACTTTCTTTTCTCTTTCCAATAAGGTTAAACCTAAATATGCTCCGCCCAAACTTCCACTTACACAAATGAGATCTCCGACTTTAGCACCGCTCCTCGTTACAAATTTTCCGGGAGCTACTTCACCGATGGCCGTAACGCTTATTATAAAACCTTTTTGAGAGGAAGTGGTATCTCCGCCAACAAGATCCACATTATACCTTTCGCACGCGGTATAAACTCCCTCATAAAACTCATTCAACGCTTCTACGCTAAAGCGGTTGCTAAAAGCAATACTTACTGTGATTTGCTGTGGAATCGCATTCATGGCATACACATCACTTAGATTTACGATCACACTCTTGTAACCCAAATGTTTTAAGGGAGTGTACATCAAATCAAAATGGATTCCTTCTACCAACATGTCTGTGGTAAGAACGGTTTGTTTGCCGAAATGATCCATAACGGCTGCATCATCTCCAACACTTAATATCGTTGTTGCATTTTTGGTTTCATTGTTTTTAGTGAGATGATCAATTAATCCAAATTCACCAAGCGTTGAAACTTCTGTACGTGTTTGTTCTGTCATTTGTTTTTTTATTTCATACGGGCTATCCCCCGGTTTATTAAAATGAAACCCATAAAGGTTACATAATCATTCAATCATCTAAATAATTGAATGTAAAATTCAGTAATTAAAAATTAATATTTATTAATTCAGTAAAGCTATGAAATCCAATGTGGATCGCTCGAATCGAAAAGCTTAAAACGCAAATTTTAAACCTCTAATTTTAAACACGAATTTTAGGCACGAATTACACGAATTAGGAATAAGGCTGCATTTACCTACTACCTACTACCCAATACCTACTACCTAATACCTACTACCTAATACCTAACACCTGATACCTTAATTCAACTTCTTCAGCGCCTTTTTCAACTTTTCCAGCATTTCAGGAATTTCCTCTTTTTTGCAAGTGCCTACACTTAGCCGATACCAGTCAGAGTCTTTGGAGGCGCCAAAGGCATAAAAAGGAACGACTGCCAGCTTTGCTTCATTTAAAATGTAAGAAGTCACATCGGACTGGGTTGAAAGTTGCTGGCCTGATTCTGTCTGCTTTCCTCTTAAACTTAACTGAATCGTGAGATAAATGGCTGCTTGTGGTGCAACAGCATTCACTGAAAATCCCTCTTCTTTTAAGGCATGAAATCCTTCGTAGATTTTTGTCAATCTTATTTCTAATTCTTTTTTATAGTTTGATAGATATTGTTTGACCTCATTTTTTTGTCCAAGAAATTCTGCTGTTGCATGTTGTTCGGCCATCGGGCTCCAGGCACCTACATGGCTGTTAATTGCGCGCATTTTAGAGATCACGTGTTCCGGTCCCAACGCCCAGCCTACGCGTACACCTGTTGCTGCAAATGCCTTGCTGATACCGTCTACAAAAATGGTGTAGTCTTTCATTTCTGGCCTCAGGCTAACCGGGTTGTAATGTTCTGTTTTGCCGTAAGTCAATGTCCAATACATTTGGTCATACATCACGTACAGTTTTTTTGCATCTGCCGGTCTGCGGTTATTTTCTTCCAGCACCATGTCGCATATTTTTTCCAATTCTTCTTTTTTAAATACCGTACCGGTTGGGTTAAGCGGAGAGCAAAGTGCTATCAGAACTGCATCTTCAATATGTGGTTTGATGTCTTCTACCGAAGGCATAAAATTACTTTCAGCTGTGGTTTCTATTAATTGGTGTCTGCCTTCCGTAAAATGAACATAGTGATTATTATTCCAACTTGGAACGGAGTAAATCACTTTATCATCCTTATCTACTATCGCTCTATAAATAGAATAAATCAATGGCCGTCCGCCGGCAGCGATCAATATTTCATTCGTCGTATAATCCAAACCTTCTTCGTCTTTAATAAACGTTGAAACAGCTTCTCGCAATGAAAGAATTCCATCGGCAGGAGGATATGTTGTAAAACCTTCTTTATATGCTTTTATGATTTCCTCTTCCAGTTTTTGAGGGATGGGAAATAAAGAAGAATCAAAATCACCAATAGTGAAATTGTATATTTTTTCTCCGTTTTTTATTTTTTCTTTTATTTCAGCACCTAATTTTACTATTTCGCTGCCAATAAGTGTTTGAGCTAAATGGCTTAATGGGCCAAATGACTTTTTTGTTTGTGTATCTGTATTGTTATTCATGCGTTTTAAAGGAGTTTAATTTTTATGATCGGATCGATCAGATAAAATAAGGAATCAAATTTTTCTT
>JBBSSE010000344.1:0-3971 GCA_038242375.1 Chitinophagales bacterium | reverse complement strand
TGTATTAGAAATCATCGGTCTTTTCATTCAGAATTATAGGATGTCGATTTTTTAAAATGGGTATATATTGGTTCGTTTATTATTTATAATCAAAAGTAATAAATAAATACTTTTATATTAATATAAATTTTTATTATTCCTTTATTAAAGGATACTGAAAATGTTTGTGAGATGGTGACTGAAGCGATTGCTAAACACCTGGAAATCCAACCGATGTATTTATTAGGGGTAATGGTGTTTGTGATCCTGTTTCGGATGCATTTGATTTATCCAGACCTGAAAGGGCGCAATATGTCAACGAAGAGTGTAGCCCTTCGACATCCGTGTGAAGAAACTGCTTTTTATTCGTTATCAATCTCTGCTTTCTATCCCTGAAATATTTTTTAACTACTCATGCCACCAATTAAATGATTCTAATCATGAATCCTGAATAAATAAGGACAATTCTATCTTTATTTATTACTTTCATCCAAAATATTTTTGATCAGATCTCCGGAAACTTGTATGAACGATAATATCCTTTCCTTTTTAAAGAAACAAACGGCCGCCTCCATCTGTTGTGTCAATGAGCTAAATGAACCTTATGCCTTTAGTTGTTTTTTTGCTTTCAATTCTACAGAAAAACTGCTTTATTTTAAATCGCCTGTTGCTGCCTACCACTCGAAACTTTTATTGCATAATCCTAAAGTATCGGGAACCATTATGCCCGATAAACTGAATAAACTGGCGATAAAAGGAATTCAATTTGTAGGCGTGCTTTTAGCTGAAAGCGATCCATTATGCAGAGATGCATCCAAAATATATCATTCAAAATTTCCTTTGGCTTTTGCGATTCCGGGCGTGGTCTGGACCATCCAATTAACGCAGGTAAAAATGATTGATAATTTTCCAGGGATGTTTAAAAAGTATTCCTGGGATAGATCGGAAAAGACCATCCTTCGGGTAGCCTGATAAATGACACATCTCTTAAGCCACACCATTAAAATAACTATCGCACAATTTATTTTTTATGTATCCAGTTCACCATCGTTTTCACATCCCCGTTATGGGATTAGCTTTTACAATTGATTCCCCCGTAAAAGTGGCGCAATATGGTATCTCATCTGTCATTTCCATCATGGAAGACAGGTTGATAGAAACCATGCGCAATCACTATTACTCTTTCATCAATGAGGCGTGTATTCCTATCACCACAAAAGAAGAGAATTACAGGGAAAGAAGAATTACGGATTATTTGAACCTCGTAAACAAGATCGTTTCCACACAGGTTGAAAAGATCAAACAATCCGTATTTGAAACAGGCTCTGAAATTGTAAAATATTTTGAGATGTTGCCTGCAGACAGCAAGTTGAAACAATTGTATCTGCAGATGAAAGGCTCCTCTGATGCGGATGAGATAGAGACGCTTGAGCAGTTTCTGCGTAACAATGTTTCCGCCGGAAGTATTGATGTGAACATCATGACAAAGCTGGATAAAAATAATTATAACAAAGAGGGCGCTTTAATAGAAAACGGTTCGGATGCTTTATCTGCTTTAAAAGGTTATGCAAAAAGTGATCTTAAAAACTCCTCCATTATTTTTTCAGCAGGAATGAATCCACGTTTGTACAATTACCTTGAGAACTTTCGGGAATTTGATGCAAAAGGTCCGGGACAATTTGAAAAGAAAATAGTCATTAAAGTCAGCGATTACCGGTCCGCGCTTATCCAGGGGAAATACCTGGCAAAGAAAGGTTTATGGGTCAGTGAGTTCAGGGTCGAATCGGGCCTAAACTGCGGTGGACATGCATTTGCGACAGACGGATATTTGATGGGTCCCATTCTGGAAGAATTTAAAATGAAACGGGAAGAACTGGTTTCTTCTTTGTTCGAACTATATACAAAGGCCCTGGAAGCAAGATCTATGACCACTTTCAGCAAGCCACATCCAATAAAAATATCTGCGCAAGGAGGAATTGGAAGTCATGAAGAATGCAATCTTCTGCATCAGTATTATGGAGTAGACAGCACCGGTTGGGGAACGCCATTTTTATTGGTTCCGGAAGCCACAACGGTAGATGCTCCAACATTGGAATTGTTGCAAAAAGCAAAAAAGAAGGATTTGTTTTTAAGTAAAAATTCTCCTTTAGGTGTTCCGTTTCATTATTTAAAAGGAACAACGTCTGATCTTGAAAAACAAAAACGAATTGATAAGGGAATGCCGGGAAGTCCATGTACGGAAAAGCATTTAGTAAGCAATACAGAGTTCACGGAAGAGCCTATCTGTACTGCATCCGCTAAATATCAAAAGCTGAAAATAAATCAATTACAGTCATTGAATCTTCCAGCTAAACAATATGAAAGTGAGGTGCAAACTGTGATGGATAAGGAATGTTTATGTGTTGGTTTAAGTAACTCCGCCGCGATCAATTACGATCAGACATTTTTAAAAAAACTTACGGCCGTGACCATTTGCCCCGGGCCCAACATTGCGTATTTTTCAAAGACAGTTTCCTTGCAGGAAATGACGGATCACATTTATGGGCGGACCAATATTATAACGGATAAAAGCAGGCCGCATTTCTTCATTAATGAGCTCTTTATTTATATCGATTATTTAAAAAAACAGTATTTGAAGGAAGGAGAAAACCTGGATGCTAAAAGAGAAAAGTACTTTTTGAGTTTTAATAACAATTTGCTTTCCGGCATCAATTATTACAGGGAGATCGCTCAACCTTCTAATGGATTTCCTGAAAATGATATCGCAGATTTCAATGAACAATTAAACAAGGCGGAATCAGCGTTGGAATCTGTGTTTAAGGTTCAGTTAATGGCAATATAATTCATGTAAAAATACCTTTGTAAAACAGACCAGATATCATCATGAAACCAATTATTTATTCCTGCTCCGGATGCTCCAGTGCCGCGCAAATGGCCAATTACATGGCTATTCAAATAGATAAAAAGGAATTGCCGACATGTCGTGCATTGCGGGAGTTGGAGGAAACGTACAGAAATTAGTAAAAACCGCAAAGGCGGGAAGAAAGATTATTGTAATTGATGGTTGTCCTCTTGCCTGCTCGAAAGCATGCCTTAGTCATCATAACATAGAGGCTGACCTGCATATCGAACTCACAGGTTATGGCGGGAAAAAGCAAAATCATGTTGATTTTAACCGGGAACAGGCTGACGAATTGTTGGATATGGTGCTGGATAAAATTGACGGGATAAATTATCCGGTTATATGAAGATTGATATTTAAATGACTGGGGGAATATTTACAAAACAGGAGATTTTTTTCCTATAGGCATAGACGTTCGTTTGCCTTCAGTATGTTTCTAATCAGCGTGCATAAATGTATTTTCAAAGAGTATTTAGGTTCGGTTACATTCTATAGTCTTTGTTAAGAATGTCCGCAGAAATTCCGAATTGAAAGAAAGCCGGGTATTTTGCTTGTTTAGTAAAACAGCATTAAAAATATTTTATGGAAAAGACAGAAAAGAAAACAGCTCTTATTACCGGATCAGGAAGTGGCCTTGGACGTGCGATTGCGAAAGCGCTTGCGGGGGAGGGATTTACAGTAATATTAACCGGGCGCCGCGAGGAAAAACTACAGGAAGTAGAAAAGGAAATTGGAAAGGATGACACCATTATTATCCCCGCCGACGTGACGAATGAGCAAAGTGTGCAGGAATTGCGTGAGCAGTTGCTGAAGAAAACCGGTGGCCGCCTGGATGTACTGGTGAATAATGTAGGAGGTGTGCCAGTCAAAGCTTCTATTGACGAAATGACTTTTGAACAATGGAGACTTGTTTTGGACACCAATTTAACCAGCCAATTTTTAGTTACGAAAGCCTTCCTTCCTGAATTGCGCAAAAGCAGTCATGGCAAGATCGTTTCGGTTACAAGTGGTATGGCTCATTTTTATATGAAAGAGTTTGGCGCATACTCCGCCAGCAAAGCAGCCGTAGAAGCCCTTATGAAAACAGTGG
>JBBSSE010000343.1:0-3975 GCA_038242375.1 Chitinophagales bacterium | reverse complement strand
TGCTGTACTGGAATTCATTGCTCATCCAGCCCAACCGGCAGCCCAGAGAAATTATTAAAAGTTCAAATTACGAACAAAAGTTGAAAAGAAATCCGTCACATGGAATCGGTGATGATAGTGAATCCCGCACGTGCGGGAAGAATCTAATCGTCAGCCGGCATAGCAGCTAATAAAGCTGTAATTGTTTTTTACCAACTTTGGGTAGGTCACTCATTTCCTTTATTGGTTTTTAAAAAATCAAGTACAGGCTTTAGACTTTCAACCGGACTTTCCTCCATTGGAACATGCCCTGAGTTTTCCAATATAACTAACGTGTCATTTGGTAAATCCGCATGAAATTTATATCCATTTTCCACCGGAATTAATAAATCATTTGCTCCCCAAAGGATAAGCGTTGGCTGCTGAATGTTACTGATGTTTTTAATAGCACTTGTATTGGCGGTAGAATTAAGTCTGTCTACAAAAGCCTGGCGATTCCCCTTCCTAAGTGTGAGTTCAAAATACCTGTCTATTAATGCATCTGTTACTTTTGACTTATCAAAATAAACATTCTCTACACTGGCCTTTACTAAAAAACGTGGCGTTATATAGGTGAAAAGATTCCTGACTACAGGCGTTTGTGCCATTTTAAAAGCGATGGGCACGCTCTTCGAATGCAAGGGATATCCTGCGGCATCAATTAAGATCAATTTTGTGACCATAGCTGGTTGCTCCAGGGTAAAGTTCCAGGCTATCTCGCCACCTAAAGAATTTCCTGCCAGCACACATTGTTTAATCTTTAAAGCCGTCAAAAACTCTTTTAAAAAAGCAGTATAATGAGCCATTGAATAGTTGCGATCGGGAAACGGACCCGTTAATCCGAACGCCGGAAGATCCATTCTAACTACCCGATTTGTTTTCTTCAAACTATCAGTCCACGCATCAAAAGTATGTAAACTGGAAGCTGTACCGTGAATGAGTACAATCGGAATAGAATCCGCCGGATCTCCCTCGTCATGAAAATGAACATCCATCCCATTCATAGAAATGAATGAAGAAGCCGAATTGCTGTATTTTTCTTTTAATGTATCTAAAGGAATATCCCGATGGCCAAATAATAGAACAACACCTGTTGCAACCAGAAAGACGAAGATTAAAAATATCTTTAAAATTTTAATGAAGTATTTCATTGGTCTATATTATTGTAAGGTGTGCGTTATTTTGAAAGGTTATTCACTGTAAATTATACAATCCTTCGAAAATAAATATACAATGTCATTGGGATGATCATTTTTTATCAATGTTTTTCTAAACAAAATACTTTAAGAATGCTTCAGAAATCTGCCTCATGAAATATCCCAGAACTTATTAAAAAACGCAGAAAGTTTTTCAATAACCGAGTCTCTTTTCTTAGTACGGTCACCCGTAGGTGTAAAACGGGATACTGGTGGCAATACTTTTGAAATAGCTGTTCCTGTGGATTGTACATAACCATCGCAGTACAATGTATGTCAAAGCTCTTCCGTCCGAAATGTTTTCTTTCTATCTCTCACAGCAAACGAACAAATATTGGAGATTTTTGTTTTTAAAAACTCTTCCTGTCCCAGGAATAAAAAACTTAAAAACTATAAAACGAATTTTCTGTGCACCGAAAAAAAAAGCTGAAAAAAAATAAAATGCTTGCACTAATTTTTGCTGTCAAAATAAAGTTTCCAACAACAAAATAAATTTTATTGTGCATCGAAAAGTGTAAATGAAAAAACGATCAGAATTTATTTTACGTTTTTTGTCTTAGGAAAACATCGAATTTTCAAGAGAAACTTTTAACTCAAAAATGTCCGCCAAAAAAAGTTGCAAAAATGGCTTATACAAATTAGTTAAAAAGCGATTCTTTATAATATACCGTTACTTTTCCGTTGTTTTTATCGGACACATTATTAATTATTTCGCATACTTCTGCAATGTTTTCCGCAGTATAAAAAAGTTTCGAAAAAGTTCCGTCCTCCTTTATACATTCAATTTGGGCTCCTGCCGTATTCGACAATAGTTTTTATGGCTTTAATATTAAGTGCGAATTTGTTTTTTTGGAAGTGGTCAGGTAATTGTATGAACATGTTTTGAGAATTTAAAGTGTGATAAAGCATGGTATTGCACCTTACGTTTACCCATTGGCGAATGTACGAACATACAAATGTATTTCAGGTGAAATATTGTTTTATTCGTTATCAATACCATTTTACCACTTTTGCGCAGGACATATTAAAGGTTGATTAAATTGCGTCAATACAGATTCTATTTCTTCAATAAATCCTCAATATCTTCCGGAGAGGGCTTAAAATAGGTATTGAATCTTTAATGGTTTTGCAGATAACGCAAAGTAGTTTTCTGGTTCTTTTTAGTCTTAACTTTATTTTAAAAAAGGAAGCAACTCTCTTACCTATGAAATATATTTTGACGATTTTAATCTTTGCGATCACAGGTACATCTTACGGACAAAACATACCGGCACCAAAGCCGGATGTGAAAAACAAGTTCAAATATATTGAGCCGAAGTTCCATTTTGGATCCTTTCTGAAATCAAATGACCGCTTAAGCACCAGCGGGCTTTTAGATAATGGATATGGTGGCGTTACCATCAAGCTGGGTTGGCAACCCATCAATGAAGAAGGGTGGGCGAGCAGATATGGATACCCTTCGTATGGTGTGGGATTTTATTCCGGATTTTTAAGCGACGCGGAAGTGTTTGGGAATCCCAACGCGGTTTTTGGATTTATAAAATTTCCAGTTTCTAATTCAAGTCGCAGGAACGAATTTTCCATAGAACCTTCCCTGGGACTTACCTATAAATTAAATCCGTACAATTCCGAAACAAACCCGATAAATACAGCTATTGGCGCCCGTGCGGCGGTTTATTTTAATCTTGATTTTGGTTTTACGTACAAATGGACGCGGGAAATGGATTTGTTATATGGATTGGATTTTTCTCATTTCAGTAATGGTTCCACCTTTCAACCTAATAGCGGGTTGAATCTCTTTGGGTTGAATGTTGGATTACGGTATAATTATAATGCCGCGCAATCCACCAAGAATACAGATCTCTATTCGAATGAGGTTTTGTCTGCACGATTCAAACGTCCTCAAACCCAACCTGGCAGGAAGGAAAGAGGAAATCAAATAGCTGTTTATCTCGCTGGAGGAGTGGCCCAAAGTACTGCTATGGCCGGTACAAATAATTTATTGGGAACATTTACAGGAGTCATCGATTTTGAACATCAGTTTACTGAAAAACATGCCGCTACGTGTGGACTTGATTTTTTCTATGATAGTCGTTTCCAGGATAAAAAACCTTCTGACAGGTGGATGACAGGCCTGCATGTGGGATATGATTTCAGGTTTTACCGCTTTGCTGTAAAAATGCAAATTGGTAAGTACATTAGCGATGATAAAGACAAAGGAGCTTTTTTTATGCGGCCTGCTCTAAGATATGATATTTCTAAAAGAATTTTTACGCAGGTTGGGTTGAAAACATTGGATGGAGGAGCAGCCGATTATATAGAATATGGTTTTGGGTTTAGACCTTTTTCGTGGTAGATCAGAGGAGATTTAAACACGAATTTCAGGTATGGATTACACGAATAAAATACCTTAGAACTCTGAATATTATTGGTTGATTTTATTGCAAGAAGAAATGGTTGGTGAGACACCAACCATGGCCGCCGCAGTGGTTCCAACGAACGATAACCTATATTTAATGAATGTCTATTTCTAAATCCTTATTTTAAATTACATCGTTTATCAATTATCAAAGAATTAATAGCAAGATTTTTTTTAGCCGGCTCATAGGAGCGTCATGTCAGTAGAAGTTAAGACAGAATATAAAGTATTTACAGAAAGCTCCGTAAGGAGCGACATGTTAATTGTTGCCAGCAACAATTCAATTTCTGTAAGAATTAGAGAAAGATTTAAACACGAATTTTAGGCACGAATTACACGAAT
>JBBSSE010000342.1:0-3992 GCA_038242375.1 Chitinophagales bacterium | reverse complement strand
TACCAATTAATTGAATCAAAAGCCTATGGAGCTGATATAATTTTGTTAATAGCCGCATGTCTGACCGTGACGGAAGCCAAACAACTTGCTATATTCGCCAAAAATCTGGGATTAAATGTTTTGTTGGAAATTCATAACCAATTAGAATTAGACCATATTTGTGATGAAGTAGATGTGGTAGGAATCAATAATAGAAACTTAAAAGATTTTAAAGTAGATATTCATCATTCTATAGCATTAGGAAACCTTATTCCACAGGGCAAAATTAAGATTGCTGAAAGCGGAATCCATGATCTGGCAACAGTTGATCTTTTAAAGAATCACGGCTTCCAGGGTTTTTTGATGGGAGAAATATTTATGAAGGAGGAAAATCCCGGCCAGGCATTTCGAAATTTTGCTGAAATGCTTTCGTGAAAGGGTGGTAATTTTAAAGACCTTCACTTAAAAAATGAAATAGCTAAGTTGGCTATTTCGCAGAACCGGTTCCAGGAGAATTATTAAAAATAAAAAATGGATACTAAAATGAAAATAAAAGTTTGTGGCATAACGGATTTAGAGCAGTTGAAAGAACTTAATGAACTTGAGATTGATTATACAGGTATGATCTTTTATCCCGCTTCGCAAAGAAGTGTCATCAATAGTTTCAGTGGAAAAGAAGCAAGGGAATTAAATCTGGCCGTGCCGAAAGTTGGTGTGTTTGTAAACGACCCATTGGAGGAAGTATTCAGACAAGTATCAGAATATGGATTGGATATGGTTCAGCTTCATGGTGATGAAACGGCCGTTTACTGTAATCAGGTAAGCGATCATGTAAAATTAATTAAAGCTTTCCGCGTAGGTGAAACTCAGACAGAGATCGACCGTATGGTCAAAGAGTTTGAAGAGGTATGTGATTACTATCTTTTTGATAAAGGTTCTATGGGAATTTATGGCGGCACAGGCAAGAAATTTGACTGGAATGTACTGAAAGACACGGAAATAAATAAACCATTTTTCCTGAGCGGTGGCATTGAATATGAAGACCTGGAGGCTTTGGAAAATTTCCATCATCCTTACTTTTATGGTATTGATATCAACAGCCGTTTTGAAATTACTCCCGGAATGAAGGACATGAAAAAAGTAACGGATTTTGTAAAGAGAATCCGGGCTTTTGAGAAAATAATAAAAATCTGATCAAATAGAGAGAAAACAGTTTTTATAATAAATAAAATTTAATGCAATGAGCTGGCAGGTAAATAAAGAGGGATATTATGGCAAATTCGGTGGTGCATATGTACCGGAAATGTTGTACAATAATGTATTGCAGTTGCAGGAAAATTATTTTAATATAATCAAGGATCCTGCATTTAAAGAGGAGTTTGATGCACTCCTGAAAAACTATGTTGGCAGGCCGACACCTCTATATTTTGCAAAGCGACTAAGTGAAAAATATGGTGCACAAATTTTTCTGAAAAGGGAAGATTTATGTCATACAGGAGCGCACAAGATCAATAATACTATTGGACAAATATTACTTGCTCAAAGACTGGGTAAAAAAAGAATCATCGCTGAAACAGGCGCCGGTCAACATGGTGTAGCCACAGCAACTGTATGTGCTCTCATGGGCCTGGAATGTATCGTGTACATGGGGGAAAAAGATATTCAACGCCAGGCGCCGAATGTGGCAAGAATGAAAATGCTTGGTGCCACAGTAATACCCGCAAAAAGCGGAAGCAAAACGCTGAAAGACGCTACCAACGAGGCCATCAGAGACTGGATCAATAACCCTTCTGATACCTATTATTTAATCGGAAGCGTGGTTGGGCCACATCCATATCCGGATATGGTGGCAAGATTTCAAAGTGTGATCAGTGAGGAAATGAAAAAGCAATTAATGGAGGAAAAAAGAACAGAGTTACCTGATTATGTAATTGCCTGTGTAGGAGGTGGCAGTAATGCCGCAGGAGCTTTTTATCATTTTTTAGATGATGAAACCGTACAACTTATTGCCGTAGAAGCCGCTGGATTAGGTGTAGATAGCGGAATGAGTGCAGCTACTTCTCAATTAGGAACTGTGGGAATTTTGCATGGCAGCAAAAGCCTTTTAATGCAAACCGAAGATGGACAGGTTGTAGAACCACACAGCATATCAGCAGGATTAGATTATCCGGGAATCGGACCAATGCATGCAAATTTATTCGTCGGCAAACGCGCAAAATTTCTAAATGCCACAGATGATGAAGCGCTTGATTCGGCGTTTGAATTAAGTAAATTAGAAGGAATTATCCCGGCATTGGAATCTGCTCACGCTTTGGCAGCTTTGAAGAAAATTAATTTTAAACCGGAAGATATTGTGATCGTGAATTTAAGTGGCCGGGGAGATAAGGATATGGAGGCTTATATGAGGAAGATGGAGGAGGAAGGTTGAAAGTTTCACGTTGAATGCTTCGCGTTGAAAGTTTCACGCTGAATGCTTCGTGTTGAAGGCTTCGCGTTGAAAGTTTCACGTTGAATGCTTCGCGTTGAATGCTTCGCGTTGAATCCTTCACGTAGAATGCTTCGCGTTGAAGGTTTCGCATTGAAGGCTTCGCGTTGAATGCTTCTCGTTGAAGATGGTTGAATTGCCGAGTACAATCCGAAAAGTAGAAAAGAAGAATTGACTAAAAATTAAATAGAAAGTAGAAAGACAAAATGAAGAATTTGACCAATAAGAGCACGAGGCACACTAAGAATTTATTCCTTCGGAATCAATAAAAAATACTTCATATTTTTTCCCTTGTGCTCTTTGTGTTTTTGTCGTTAAATTGCTCATATCTCGAAGCTCATTGCTCTTTGCTCTTTGCTCATTGCTCATTGCTCATTGCTCATAGCAAAAAACTCATTAATGAACATAAAGATCATTCCTTACACTGAAGAAAATCAAAAATATTTTACTGCCTTAAATGTGTTGTGGGTGGAGAAATATTTTGTAATGGAGGAACATGACAAAGATGTTCTGTATAATCCGAAAGAGCACATTCTTGATAAAGGTGGGTATATCTATTTTGCAAAAGCAGATAATGCGATTGCAGGAACTTTTGCTTTAATACTTGTAGAAAAAGGCGTGTATGAATTGTCTAAAATGACCGTGGATGAGGCATTCAGAGGAAAAAAGATCGCCAATAAAATGCTGGAATTTTGCCTGGAGGAAGCAAAACGATTGAATATGTCAAAAATCATTTTGTACTCCAATACAATTTTACAACCAGCTATCCACCTCTATAAAAAGTTTGGCTTTAAGGAAATTCCTCTGGAAAATTCAGAGTATAAACGATCCGATATAAAAATGGAAATAATTATACAATAAGAATACGTATGAATAAGATTGAAAAACTTTTTTCAGAAAAGAACAAAAACATTTTAAGCATCTATTTTACAGCGGGGTTTCCCCAATTAAATGCTACGGAAAAAGTGCTGACCGCTTTGCAAAATAATGGTGCAGATCTGATTGAAATAGGCATTCCTTACAGCGATCCGCTTGCCGATGGTCCGGTGATTCAAAAAAGCGGCATGAAGGCGATTGAAAATGGAATGACTATAAAGATTTTATTTGATCAACTTCATCAATTTAATACATCAGAAAACCGCAATGACTCCGTACCACTGGTTTTAATGGGTTATTTAAATCCTGTATTACAATTTGGTTTTGAGCGATTTTGCGAAGAAGCAAAAAAAGCCGGGATCTCCGGAATCATTTTGCCGGATCTTCCTATACAGGAATATGAAAACGAATATAGAACCATCGTAGAAAAAAATGGTTTGAGTTTTATCTTTCTTATTACCCCGGAAACATCTGAGGAGCGTATCCGGAAAATTGATGCATTAACAACCGGATTTATTTACGCCGTATCATCCTCTTCCATAACCGGAAGTGATACAAATTTGCATGCACAGGAAGATTATTTTAAAAGAATACAAAATTTGAAATTAAAAAATAATGTACTCATTGGATTCGGAATTAGAGATCATGAAAC
>JBBSSE010000341.1:0-3995 GCA_038242375.1 Chitinophagales bacterium | reverse complement strand
GTATTTGCAGGAGCAATGATTAAAATAAGTAAGGAAATAAACTTGGAAGATAAATTTTTCTTAGAACCTGAACTTAGGCTTAACCGCATATTTGGTACTGTCCGAACTTATGGCGGCGGCGGTATCGCTTTCAAATATAGATTGGGTGGAAATAATAAATAGTAAAGTTTAAATAAATAAAAATCCGGGGTTTGAAATCAGATCATTCGTTCATTCATTTTCCTCCCTCTCTCATAAAAACCACGCATTTCTCCCTCTGGAACAAGATCTCCGCCCGTAGCCCAGGAGATATGTGTAATGCTGGAAGGATTTATATTATTGTCAGAAATATAATTGGAATCTAAAATTCTTTGTGGACCAATTAAACCCGCGGTGGCAGATGGTTCTAAAAAGATATTTTCAGATTTAGCCAGGATATAAAGTAATCTGAATAATGTGTCGTCCTCAACGGTATAAATTCCGCTGATCAATAATTTACTGATGCCTGTCGCAAAAGCCGATGGCCTGCCTACAGCTAATCCATCCGCTTCTGTCATGTTATCAATATCAAAATCCTGTACACTTATTTTTTCCATTTTTCCCGTTACTAATCCTAACAATACAGAAGGTGAATGCGTAGGTTCCACAAAAAAACAATGTACATAATCTCCGAAGATCTGTTTTAATCCGAAAGCGATCCCCCCGGGAGAACCTCCTACACCACAAGGAGAATAGACAAAAAGAGGATGAGCCATATCTACCGGAATCTGCAAATCTTCCAATTGCTTTTTAAGCCGGAAAGCCGCTACGCTATACCCTAAAAAAAGATGTTTGGAATTTTCATCATCCACAAAATAACCCCTTGGATCGGCGATAGTTAGCCGTCTTCCCTCATTCACAGCCTCTCCAAAATCTCCTTTAAATTCAATGACTTTTGCACCTTTGGAGCGTAATAACTTTTTCTTCCACTCTTTGGCATCAGAACTCATATACACCGTAACCTGGAAACCTAATTGCGCGCTCATAATACCAATACTTAATCCTAAATTTCCTGTGGAACCTACGCCTATGACGTGTTGGCCAAAAAGAGCTTTGAATTTTTCTCCTGTAAATAAAGTGTAATTATCCGTTTTTTTAATAAGACCTTCTTCTAAGGCAAGTTCTTCTGCATAATGCAGTACTTCATAAAAACCTCCACGGGCTTTTATAGAACCTGCTACCGGTAAAGAGTTGTCACATTTCAGGAACAATTTTCCTTCTATCTCCCCATTGCCGGTTTCGTTTATCCATTTCTTAAAATGAGCGATCTCTTTTAGTGGAGATTCGATGATACCATTCGTTTCTCTCGTTTCCGGAAATACTTTTGAAAGGTATGGCGCAAACCGGTGCCATAATTTCTCTGCCTCTTCCATATCGTTAATGTTCAAGGGAAGAGAAGGGATATCCTGCATTTTTTTTCTATCCGGATTTAGCCATGTCACCGGTTGCAGATTGATGACTTCTTTTAAAACCGGAAATTTATTTATCCAATCAGTGAGGTTTTTGAATGCCATAAGTTTTGAGTTTGCTTATAAATTAGCCAAAACATAAATGTATTCAAAAAAAAATGGAGAATAGAGGAGATAATTTTATTTTTCCAATTGCGTAAGTGCTGTATAATGAAGGCAGTTGAAATGAGTGAATTTGAAATGCGAATCTTAGTTATGCCACTATGAAATAACCAACAAGCTGGCAGAAAATACCAATTAAGATTCCTGTGTAAATTTCAAAAGGAGTATGATTGCTCACAATAAGTCTGGAAGAAGCCACCACGCCGGTTAATATAAAAACAACCATGGCAGGTAAGAATACTGTATAAGGAAATCCGGTGAAAATTAATAGCAACATGATTCCTGAAAAAGCCCCGACACCAAGGCCGTGCATACTTATTTTAAAATAAATATTAGCTATGAGTGCTAAAGAAGAGGCTAGAAAAATGCCTAATATAAAACTGGTTAATATGATTGGTGTTGCTTCATGGTTTTTAAGTACGAGGTATGTCCAAAAATAAAAAATATTGGTAGTGATATAAGGAATGATTCTTTCCCTTTGGGTTTTTAAATAAATATTTTTGAGAAATCCGACAGCCTTTAGCAGTATTACAGTAAGTGCTGGAAAAAAGATGGTATTATATCCTACACGGATTAGCACCATTTGTTTTTCATTAGCTGAATACCCTATAAATAATCCTGGTTGTAAATAAGTAAGATAAAAAGTGACCATTACCGGAATAAACAATGGATGAAAAATCACCGATATAAAATGAGCGATCCATCTTGTTATAAGCGGGTGTGCCACACCATTTCCAACAGGATGTTGTGGTACATTTTCGGGCGGCAGGGAAAGTATGTCCATACTATAATTCTTTTCTTAGGCGGGCCACAGGAATGTTTAATTGTTCCCTGTATTTGGCAACGGTTCTTCGTGCAATATTATAGCCTTTTTCCTGTAATGCCTCTGTGAGTTTTTCATCACTCAATGGTTTTTGTTTATTTTCCTGGTCTATCAGATCGTTCAGAATACTTTTTACTTCCCTCGTACTAACTTCTTCTCCGCTATCTGTCACGAGGCTTTCACTAAAAAAGAATTTAAGCCGGTAAGTTCCGAATTCTGTTTGAACAAATTTACTATTCGCCACCCTGCTGACTGTAGAGATATCCAAAAATGTTTTTTCGGCAATATCCTTTAAGATCATTGGCCTCAGATCCGTGTCTTCTCCGGAAAGGAAAAACTGTTTTTGATATTCAACGATTGTATTCATGGTGCTTAACAAAGTGTGCTGCCTTTGTTTGATAGCATCTATAAACCATTTGGCTGAATCAATTTTTTGTTTGATGAAAAGAACTGCTTCTTTTTGGCGCTTATCTTTCTTACTTCCTTTATCATAATCCTTCATCATATCCCTGTACCCTTCACTAATGCGCAGGTCAGGAGCATTTTTGGAATTTAAAGTTACTTCCAGTATTCCGCTATTGTTGAGTACAAAAAAATCAGGTATAACATAGCTCTGCAATTTATTGGTTTCACCAACATGTCCGCCCGGTTTTGGATTTAATTTTATGATCTGGTTAATAACATCTCTTATTCCATCGCTATCGAGATCCAGTGCTTTTTGAATTTTTTCATAATGTTTTTTCGTAAACTCATCAAAGTATTTGGAAATAATTTCTATGGCAATGTCTAAGTCCTGGCCGTGTGCTGCCTTTCTTTTTAATTGTAATAACAGACATTCCTGCAGATCCCGTGCTCCTACGCCGGCAGGGTCAAACTGTTGAATAAGCGAAATCAGTTCTTTAATTTCTTTTTCTGTACAATCAATATTTTGACGAAAGGCAAGGTCATCAGAAATAGAAGATGTTTCCCGCCTCAGGTAACCATCATCATCAATACTTCCAATGATCTGCTCTGCCACTTTACGCTGCTTGTCATCCAGGTCCAGCATAAGCAACTGTGATTTTAGCGTGTCGTAAAAAGAGGTTTCTACTCTGTGGGGAATTACCTTCGTTTCATTGGGATCTCCATAATTATCATCCCGGTATTTATAATCGCCCGGTTCGTCATCGCTGTCATTCACATACTCACTGATATCTATGTTGTCATAGTCTTCTTCACTTCCATCTTTTTCATAATCATCTTCAGTTTTTTCAAAATCCTCTGCACCATCTTCTGCACCATCCACATGTCCGTCCTCCATTGTTTCCAGGGCCGGGTTTTCTTCTAATTCTTCTTTAATTCTTTCTTCCAGATGGGCAGTGGGTACCTGCAACAGTTTCATTAACTGAATTTGTTGCGGAGATAATTTCTGTAAAAGTTTTTGTTGTAAACGTTGACTTAACGACATGCTTAAAATTTTTGAAAAAAGGTTTTTGGTCAGGTAAAGATAAGAATCTTATTTTTTGGAATAAAATTTGTGGAACTTTTTTTTTAACTTTAGTTCATCTATTTGTTGGACTATATATATCTGCATTTTTCCTTCC
>JBBSSE010000340.1:0-4006 GCA_038242375.1 Chitinophagales bacterium | reverse complement strand
TGACACAAACCTTTGGATAAGTTTCATTATTACTAAAAAGTATACATTACTTGATTCCTATTTATTTTCTGAAGAGGCAATTGTTTTATTTAGTGAGGAACTTATTAATGAAATAAATCAAACCATTCAAAAGCCAAAGCTTAAAAAGTTTTTTGGGAAAGAAGCACTTGGAAAAATGCTTTTAAGATTTGTACCATTTATTGAGTTGATAGACGTTAAAAGCACTATTGATGTTTGCAGAGATCCTAATGATAATTTTTTATTGGGATTATCTAAAGACGGTAAAGCGGATTTTCTTCTGACAGGTGATAAAGATTTACTTGATTTACGTAAATTTGATAAAACAAAAATCACAATAATTTCTTCATTTTTTGATGAGATAAAAAAAGAAACCTGAATAGATTCGTTCCTTTTTATTCCTTTTTTTTATTTCAAGACTGAACATTCTCTCCAAAGTTTTATTAGTCTAATTAGTTTCTTAAATTAGTGTTTTATCAATTGGAAATAAGCTACCAATCCAGGGTTTTTCAATTTTTGTAATTCATGCCTCAAATTCGTGTTTGTCTATTTCTATTCTTGTTTATTCATTCACTCTTTAATAAAAACACACACCATGCCCAACCCCTATCTTACCAGCATTAAAAAACGTTTTGAAATTTATAAAGATTTAGGCGATAAAACCTTTGCCCAACTTACAGACGACCAATTATTCTGGCAATTCAATGAGGAGAGCAACAGTATTGCTATCATCGTGAAACATCTGTGGGGGAATATGCTTTCCCGTTGGACCGATTTCCTAACGAGCGATGGGGAAAAGGAATGGCGGAAGCGGGATGCCGAATTTGAAAATGATCTTTCCAGCCGGGAAGAATTTTTAATCAAATGGGAAGAAGGTTGGAATTGCTTATTAAACGCCATCAAGCCATTAACTGAAGACGACCTTTCGAAAGAAATTCTTATCCGAAATGAAACACTTTCCGTAGTGGATGCGATCAACAGACAATTAGCTCATTATGCATATCATGTAGGCCAAATTGTATTTATCGGAAAAATGCTTAGTGGCAATCATTGGACATCACTCTCTGTTCCAAAAGGAAAATCAAAAGAATACAATGCGGATAAGTTTGGAATCTCTAACAGTGACTCCAAAAAATAAAACTCAAAATCACCTAAATCTCCATGAAATTTTTCGGATTATTCTTTTAGAATTAAAAGAACTTCCCATCTGGAAAAGATAAGTCTTATTCCTTCTCTACAAACTCCAAAATATCTCCCGGTTGGCAATTCAGTGCTTTACAAATTGCTTCCAGCGTACTAAAACGTACCGCTTTAGCCTTTCCTGTTTTTAAGATAGAGAGATTGGATAAAGTTAGATCTACTATTTCAGACAGCTCATTCAGCGACATCTTCCGCTTTGCCATCATTACGTCAAGGTTTACAATGATGGGCATATTATACAGTTAATTGGTTTTCTTCCTGCATTTCAATACCTCGCTTTATAATCTGTGAAAGAATAAAGACAATACCGGCAATAAAAAAATACTCATGGCTGATATATTTCCCGGGTAATTCAATTCCTGTGGCTTTCATTAAATTGTGGGAATAGGATTTTCCTATTAGGGTCATTACCAGCCAAACACTGAACAGCATGTAGGAAATTCTTTCTAATCTTTTAGTGACAAAAAGGGAAAAAGGGGATTTAAGCTGAATTTTCTGTAGCAAATCAAAAATCAGGTACCATATCCAGGCTTTTATAGCAGATGTTGCAATAATCATGGACATTAACTGAATGTAATACCAGTGATTCGTTTCACGAATCTGAAACCAAACTGGTTCTGCTCCGTAAGTCCTTTCTGCCCAATCGCGGTTTATAAAACTCGTTACAAAGGAAAGTATCTGTGCACCGCATTCAATTGAAAACCCAATAGCTGCAATAATGGCCAGATATTTCAAAACTTCTAAGACGATTTCTGTTTTCGTTTTCATGTTATTTTGTTTTATAAAAGCAAATATCAGTAAATATTTATTGATAGACAATAAATATTTATTAAAAAATAGAAAAATAATATTGGATTGTCTTTTTTTGAATTGTTTTTATTGATTTATAATTGATAAGACCGCAACGAAAAACCTGACCACTAAGTTTGCGTCTAAATTGTTTTATTTTAGAATTCAAACTAAATAGAAAATATTCAGAAAGAAATTTCAATAGAATATATGATTTTTGTAAATTGGTTATAGAAAATTTCGCAAAAATTGAAGGAGTTTTTAAACCTGAGTTCAAGCAGAAAAAAAAATATCATTGAGTATGACAGATAAAAAAAACAGGGAGCTACCAGAGGCGCTTAGTGAAGAGCTTTTAAAAGACTTAAAAGCCAGGTTTGAACAAAACAGGCACCGGCATGAAAATATAGAGTGGACAAATGTTCAGGATCGCCTTAAAGAAAACATCCATAAATTATGGTCGCTCAATGAAATGGATAAATCCGGCGGCGAACCGGATGTAGTCGGTTATGATCAAAAAACAGGTGAATATATTTTCTTTGATTGTTCCCAGGAAAGCCCCAAAGGTCGCAGGAGTTTGTGTTATGACCATGAAGCACTCAATGCCCGGAAAGAAAATAAGCCGAAAGATAGTGCTATCAATATGGCTTCAGAAATGAACATTGAAATTCTAAATGAAAACCAATATCGCGCTCTCCGGGAAACAGGAGACTACGATACCAAAACCTCCAGTTGGATATTGACGCCTCCCGCTATAAAAAAAGCAGGCGGAGCACTCTTTTGTGATTTCCGCTATGGACATGTTTTTTTGTATCATAATGGCGCGGAATCCTATTATGCTGCCAGGGGATTTAGAGGATGGCTGAGTGTGTGATTGATGGTTCCAAAGAAACTATTTTCTGAATAACCAATGGATTTATCAGTATCATGATCTATCTTCCAAAAATTGAATCCTAAAACAACCTCGATGATGAAAAAACTGATCCCGTCAATTCCATTTATTTTAATCTGCCTTGTATGCTTGTTCATTAGTACAAACACCACTGCCCAGCGTAAATTACACAAGAAACTAATTGGCACATGGCAAATTTGCAACCCGGACAGTACGGTTGCCACAAACTTTAATAATTCAAATAGCCTGTTCCGGTATAAAATAATTACCGGAGAAACATTTATGGTGAGTGAAATAAAGAAACAAAACAAGCAAATTCAAAGCGCTCTTTGGGGAACATATTCTGTAAAGAACAATAAGTATAGTGAATTTGTTCAGTATGCAAATACCAAATTTGAGCATGTAATTGGGGAGATGAATTCTTTCGATATTAAAATTGATAAAGATCTGATGTTTATAAAGGGAACCAATAACGATCTTAATGAAATCTGGAAAAAAGTAAAGAGTTAGACGTGCTCACTAATCCAACGAAGAGAGTGAAAACCTTTGTTGACTTTATAAAAGTTCGAAGTCCAAATCAGGCAACATGGAAGAGATCTGCGACTTTTGGAAAGTTTCAGAAAGGCACTGCGATAATTTTTGCATGAGTGCAGGAAATGCAGCACCGGAAAACTTTAACCTGCAAATCTTACCAGATAATCCATTATTTTGTGTTATACAATATCGTTAAAGAAAAATGTAAATTAATTCGTCATGCCAGCTCAACAAAAAAGACTTCACAACGATGTGGAGTTCCTGACTACTTTACGCCCTTTGCTTTAGTTTAATCACTTTGAAGAAAAAAGGTGTAAAAAAATTATTCCTTTTAAATTTACAATCCAATTATTCATCGGAAATTATAATATCATGAATCCTAAAGTAGATTTCTTCTTTGACAAGGACTCAAAATGGCAAAAGGAATATAAAAAATTAAGAAGGATTGTTCTTGATTGCGGTCTCACCGAAGAATTGAAATGGGGCGTACCATGTTACACCGATAACAATCATAACATCGTTTTGATCCACGGATTTAAAGAGTATTGCGCGCTTTTATTTCATAAAGGTTCCTTA
>JBBSSE010000339.1:0-4025 GCA_038242375.1 Chitinophagales bacterium | reverse complement strand
TTTTCGTCATTTCTGACCGGTGCAGCTTCTCTATTTTCATTATTTCTTACCGGCGCATTCATCTGATTTTCGTTATTCCTTGTCGGAACAGTCGCCTGACTTTCCTTATTTCTTGCAGGGGCAATTACCGGATTCTCATTATTTTTGATCGGCGCGTTCATCTGATTTTCATTATTTCTGGCCGGTTCAGTTACCTTGCTCTCTTTACTTCTTTCCGGGGCATTTACCTGATTTTCATTATTATTGATCCGCTGTTTCTCATTTCCTTTTACTGATTGATCCGGATTCCCCTGATTACTTATAATCGGTTTTACATGTTCATTATCAGTTCTTCTGAATTCTTTGGGTTGAGGATTATTGACAGAAGGCCTATACACCTGTAATTGATTCCCTTCACGTCTTGCAGGGCCCGCCGTATTTCTTTCACCAATGGAAGATGGTTTAATAGTTTGTGAAGTGTATCTCTCAACATCTTTCACATCAGGGCCTTTGGAATAATATTGATTATGGATTTTTGTAGTAGAGAAATTATTGATCACTGTAATGTTGGTTACGCTATTGTTAATTTGCTCCCTGGGAACTTCTCTTCTATCAATATCCCTGTCATAAATATGCCTGCGTGGAACCGCGTTCCAATAAAAAGAATGTGGCCTGTAATGTCCATATCCAATGCCCACATTGATTCCGGGCATTAACGGCGCCCAGCAATAATTATCGCCAAAAGATCCCCAGGTAACCCAGGCAGGTGACCAGTCATAACCAGGAATCCATAACCAACCGTACATATCATCATATGCCCAACGGCCATAGTGGAATGGGGCCCAACCCCAATTATAATTGCTGGTCCACATCCATCCGGCATCAGAATAATCCCAGGCACCATTTGTAAGATATGGCCTGAAATTTCCAGCTACATTCGGATGCCAAACCTGACCATATGAAAGGTAGTCTATCCAGGTACCATAAGGCGACAGATCATCATAAAAAGTTTGATAATTGATAGAAACTCCGGGATCTCCCTGGCCAAGTGACCTACCGCTCGTACAGGAGGATATAAAAATAACGGGGGTGATAAGAAGCGCGAAATAAAATTTAGATATCTTTTTCATCTTGTCGATTTTTTTTGGTGTGTGTTTTTTATTTTGCAATTCAAATCTATCCTGATAAATCAATAGTATAAAATAGGAATAGCCAGACAGGCAAAAGGAATCGGTGAAGTAGCCATGAAATTAAAAACGAAACAAAATCACCAAATGAAGGTTTATTTTTAATTCAAGCGTGGTTATTTATCAATGCCTGTTCACCTTCGTATTGTACATATTAATGGCGAAAACTTTTTTGCTATCCGCATTTGCCAGCCTAAAATCCGCTGGATTGATCCGGAAGGAAATAAACACATTAAAATTGCCATTTTCCTCTATGCCGGATTCAATGGGCATATAATCAACCTCTATATCCTGACTAATATTATTCAATACGAGATGCCCATGTGTTTTAAAAGTTTTTGTGGAAGTAAGTTCCTGCTGAATCTGGTTCGGATCAATTTTTATATCCATCCTTAATAAATACCCCGTGTTGATCGAATCATCCATATTTACTGGTGCATAGTTTATGACTGTGTCCGGCAACTCCACTAAAATATGCAACTCTTTTGTTCCGTTTGGAAATGAAACTGTCGCATCTTTTAATAAAAACAATTTCCTCACCAGCCCTTCCTCCTGTACGAGGTTCGCATATGATGAAGCATACAAATCTTCATCACTCTGGGCATTTACCGATGTTTGGCTGCCAAAAATTACTATGAAGATGGTTAGGAATTTAAATAGATGGGACATGGGGGGAAAGGATTAGGTGGTGGGTTTTAGGTTTTAGGTTTTAGGTATCAGGTTTCAGGTATCAGGGAAGAGGATTCACTACCAGCATTGAACCATGTAACAATTCAACCATTCAGCAATTCAACAATTCAACCATTCAGCAATTCAACAATTCAGCAATTGATTACCCTATTCCCCGCCCGGATATTTGAATTTTTTAAAGATGGATTTGACCTGTTTATTTACATCTTTATTGGTAAACTGGTGCTCATTCAGATTACCGGATGCCCAACCCTGCCAGATTAATTTATTTGTTTTACCATCGATCATATTTATGGTTAACTCTCCTTCTCTAAAAGGTACATCGACTGTGCGCATGCCCATAAGACTGGAAGGAAACCACAGACTGTAAATGCGTCCGCGGCGATACACATACCTTGAAAACGGATAGGAATAAACAGGAGCATCCTGAACACGATGCCCATGCCTTACAGCTATTGTATAATCGAGGAATACATCCGGATTAGTTTCTGATTCTACCCACCCTCTGTTCGTCAATTCCATGGCTACAGAATTTTTGATATTATTATCAATGATGTCGTTATTCGACCGGTCGCCTTTTCCATTTATTCCGGGGTTTACCCAGGCAAATGTTTTGTAATTATTGAAATTTATTCCAGGTAACTGCTGTGTATGGCTTGTTACATTGCAGCCGGCGAAGGTGAAAACGGCGGCTGCAAAGAAGAACATTGATTTAATAAGAGAGTTTTTCATCGTCTTTCATTTTTTTCTTTAATTAAAAAAATTCCGATATAAAACTACTTCGCTTATCAACCCAAAAAAGGGTAAAATCGGTGGAAAGGCAAAACCAATCGACTGGTTTAGAAAATGATAGTGTGCTACCAAACGCAGGAAATATTTGTTTCTAAAAAAATAAAAGCTTATTAAAACAAAAAGCCTGAAAACGGGATTTCGTTTCGAAGCTTTTTATCAAAAAATGAAACAATTTGAATTTTAAAATATTCTTGTAAAGTAATTTACAAATCCGTCCAGTCCTATCTGCAAAACAATCGCCCTGGTCCCGTTGGACATTTCGACGAAATAAGAATCCTGAGGTTCAAACTGAGTGTTGTATAAAATCATTTGAGTGTCGTTTGATTCATTATTATCCAGGTATAATACATTGGAAGGAACGTATCCTTTGTACTTTTTAGCTATTTCCTCCCTCGTTTTGGCAGACAGGTCATTATACGTTTTTACCTGAACTGTTGCCACAAGTCGAGAATTTTCATCGTAAAAAGCAGAAATCTTTTTACCATTTTGGGTAAAATCAAATTCATCGAAATTATTTAACCGTTCAGTAGTTGATGGTTTAATATGAGGATACGTTCGCTCAAAAGCTTGTGTAGAATTATAACTTACCTCGTTACCTTCCAATTTCCTTAATTCCTTTCTTGCTATTTGCTTGTCGGCCTTTCCACTTTCGCCCATTTTTTTATCATTTTTTATTTCGGATTTTAGTGCCGTAGTTGTTGTTTGAGCATTACCGGTACTTACGAGGCCAAAACATACCAATGATAGAATAAATAACTTTTTCATGATGTTTGAGTTTTAATTTCTTTTAAATAATTACTACTTTTTTATTCGTGATATAAAATTATAGAGGGAAGGAATCTTAAAAAACCGGCAATCGGTGAAAAGGCAAAATCAATCGATATAAAACTTGTCTGAATTAATAAAATGGCCGATTTTGTACCCGATGAATTATTAATAAGAAAAAAAACGACCGATTATATTCTAAAGTAAAAAAAATGGATAAAGAAATTAAGAAAATACAGAACTCACAAATCCGCCAAATGGGCAAACTCAAAAACATAGTCGCCAACGCTATTGAAGATGAAAAATTAATCACTGAGAATCTGATTAATCCTCCGGGAGATATTCTTTCAAAAGGTCAAAGAGTTTCAGATAAGGTGGCTAATTTTGGCGGCAGCTGGGCTTTTATATTTGGGTTTTTCATTGTCTTATCTGCCTGGATCTTATACAATTCAACGGTTCCTGGCAAGGATGCATTTGATCCTTATCCATACATTTTGATGAATCTTATTCTATCCTGTATAGCCGCATTACAGGCTCCGATCATAATGATGAGCCAAAACAGAGTGGAGGAAAAAGACCGGAAACGCAGCGAGAATGATTATATCATCAACC
>JBBSSE010000338.1:0-4032 GCA_038242375.1 Chitinophagales bacterium | reverse complement strand
TCTGCAAAATATTTTCCAATAAGCATCGTTTAATTGTTGTCCGAATATCTGAAAAACAAAAATCTACCTCATGAAATACCTAAACGCACTGTTTGTGCTGTGCAGTATAATGATGTGCACCTACACATCTTCCGCACAGATCCAGACGAACAACAGATCTCAAATACAATCATCCAACAGGTCCCAATTATTCAGAAATGTTTCTCAAAGGGTTCCTGCAAAAGTAACCGAATTAGATAAAGCATTTTCTGCAAGGGAAGGTTCATCTGTAAAACTTCAGTTTAAAAACTTTGATTTCGAAGGAACAATCACTTCTTCTGTAAAAAGGTATGATAATCTTTACAGCGTAGTCATTAAATCCTCTTCATTAGACAATGCTGTATTTTCTATTTCCAAAAGAATTGGTGAGGACAGAAGCATCACATATGTAGGCAGAATTATTCATGAAAATTATGCAGACGGGTATGAATTGGTTCAGGATGAAGATGGCGGCTATGTGTTGAATAAAATCAAAACTGAAGTTCTTCTGCAGGATTATTAGAATATCCTGAACTCCGGCCAATATCTATTTTTTTAAGGATCCCCAAACCTTGCACGATGAAAACGAATTACCTGCTTACTTTATTTATTATCTGTTTATCCTTTACTGTACAAAGTCAACCAAAATTGAGTAGTCATCCATCCGCGAAAGCAACGATATTCCTGGATTTTGATGGCCATTTTGTGCAGGGAACTTCCTGGAATAGCGGCGGTTCTTTTTACTGCAAGCCATCCGGAATGAATGATGCGCAGATCGAAAATGTTTTTCACCGTGTAGCGGAAGATTACCGTCCTTTTAATGTGAATATTACCACCGACTCTACTGTTTATTTAGCAGCCCCTCTTGCACACCGTGTCAGAGTAGTTATTACGCAAACAAGTGAATGGTATCAGGGTGTAGGTGGAGTAGCATTTACCGGTTCTTTTACCTGGGGCGATGATACACCTGCATTTGTTTTTTCAGACCGGATGGGGTTTCGTCCCAAGAATGTAGCAGAATGTATCTCGCATGAAAGTGGCCATACCTTAGGCTTATCACACCAGGCAAAATATAGTGGAACATGTACACTTGTGGCAACTTATAATGAAGGATTGGGCGAAGGCGAAATAGGCTGGGCGCCGGTAATGGGAAACAGCTATGGCAAAAATTTTTCAGGTTGGAACAATGGCCCTACACCCTACGGATGTACACAGGAACAGGATAATTTATCTATAATTACGACAAGAAACGGATTTACCTATCGTGCAGATGATCATAGTAATGATCCGAATGATGCACCTACTGAAATGATCAATGAAAATAATTTATTAAAAGCTGAAGGAATTATTACCACAAATACAGATAAAGATGTGTTTAAATTCAACCTGAAACAGAAAAGTAGTATTCATTTAAATGCTGTTCCGTTTTCGGTTGGAGATAATAATGAAGGAGCGAATCTGGATGTGAAAGTTGTTTTATTAAACGAGTCAATGGAGGTGATTGGTGAATATGATCCGAAGAACATTTTGCATGTATCGGTTGATACTATTTTAAACCGCGGTGTTTATTATGCGATTGTAAGTGGTGCAGGAAATCAGAATGCTACCAATTACGGCAGTTTAGGGTCCTATACTTTAAGCGCAATGTATTCTCCCATGACAGTGCTACCCATTCACGAAGTGAGCCTTAAAGGCAAGGTAGGTAAAGAAGCGCACGAACTTTCCTGGGATATAATAACCGATACTCCTGCCGAAAAAGTGATCATAGAAAAATCGGATGATGGCGCACGTTTTACAGAATTGGAAATGATTGATAACAATGAATCCGGCTTTAAGTATCATCCTGAAATAAATGGAAATATATACTATCGGTTAAAGGCAATTTCGCAGGCAGGACAGATTACGTATTCTAATACAATTGCGCTAAAATCTGAATTCAACATACAGGATATTTTCAAAGTTTCTACGCTGGTACAAACTGAAATTAAGGTGCATGCCAGGGAGGAATATAAATTCCATATCATGGATATGGCAGGAAGAAGTATCAAAAAGGGTACAGGCAAATCAGGTTTTTCAACAATTAATATGAGCAATTCCCCTAATGGAATATATTTTATACAAATGATTAGTAATAACCAAAAAATCACGCAAAGAATTGTAAAAACTGTAAGGTAGATTCATGTGTAAGTTAAGGGCCGGCATTAGGGGCCGGTCCTTTTTTTAACTTTCATTTGCATTACCAAAAAGATTAAAGAATGTAAGGTAGATTCATGTGTAAGTTAAGGGCCGGCATTAGGGGCCGGTCCTTTTTTTAACTTTCATTCGCATTACCAAAAAGATTAAAGAATGTAAGGTAGATTCATGAGTAAGTTAAGGGTCAGCATAGGGGCTGACCCTTTTTTTAACTTCATTCGTATCGCCAAAAAGATTAAAGAATGTAAGGTAGATTCATGTGTAAGTTAAGGGTCAGCATAGGGGCTGACCCTTTTTTAAGTTTTCAGTTTATAGTTCAGAGTTAGAAGTTCGGAGTTCGGAGTTCGGAGTTAGTTTATAGTTTGGAGTCTAAAGTTTGGAGTTTATAGTTCGGAGTTCGGAGTTGGAAAAATTCGTGTAATTCGAGATTGAAATTCGTGTTTCAAAATTAAAAAATTAGCATTCAAAAACTAAATGCCAAAGGCATTCAACGTGAAACATTCAACATACAATATTCAACACAAAGTATGTAACCTGATACCTGAAACCTGAAACCTGACACCTAAAAAATAAACATATTTTTAATTCAGGAAAGCATAAATTGTGTAGTAAAATTTTGCTCTTTTTTCGATAAACAGCCCGGTCCTATTTACTCTCATTCTTAAAAATTTATTTATGCTTTGGAGAAAATTTAATGGAGATGGTATTCAGATCCCTATAAAATCTGCTGTAGAAAACGCCATAATAAAGGAAACAGGCCATGGGTACAAATTAAAAGTATGCATTGGTACTGATAGCCAGGTAAGAAGTCACGAAACAGAATTCGCAACTGTCATTGTTTTCCTGCGTGAAGGCCGTGGTGGCTTTATGTTTATCCACAATGAAAAATCCACGATTCAATATTCCATCAAAGAGCGGATGTTGGTTGAAGTTGCCAAGAGTATTGAGATCGCCTATGAGCTTTGCGACCTGTTTACAAAGTACGATGTGGATATGGAAGTGCATGCCGACATCAATACCAACCCACAATTTAAAAGCAATGAAGCCCTGCACGAAGCCACAGGTTATATCCTCGGAATGGGTTTTGCCTTTAAGGCTAAGCCGGAAGCTTTTGCAAGTAGTAGTTGTGCGAATAAGATGGTGAATTAGGTTTTGGGTAGTAGGTTGTAGGCGGTAGGTCAGAAATTAATTCCATAAATTTTAATCAATCAAATTGGCCATAGAAGGCAAAGTCAATCTTTTATGGAATTGCCCTACCTAAAACCCAATACCTGCCACCTACAACCTCAAAAACGCTCCATCCCCATAACTCAAAAATCTGAACCCATGCGTGAGTGCATAATCATACACCTTTTTCCAGTTTTGGCCGATCATAGCTGATACCAATAAAAGCAAGGTCGATTTAGGCTGATGAAAATTGGTGACCATGCCTTTTGCAATTTTAAATTGATATCCGGGAGCGATGATGATCTGCGTTTGAATGAATAATCGCCCCATTTTTTTATCGGATAAATAATCCAATAAAGCATATATGCATGACTGTGGAGATGCTTCATTATTTTCAAATTCCTCTTCATAAACATCCCATTGATGAAGGGCAAGATCTTCCAAAGTAATAGACGGATTGATCAATGTTTTTAATCCCATCCAGTAAAGGCTTTCAACGGTACGCACAGAAGTCGTGCCTACACAAATGATATCGTTGTCCAGATTGTACACAAGTTTTTTCAAAAAATCAGTCGATACATCAATCCATTCTGCATGCATTTCATGATCTTCCATCCGTTCCGCTTTCACCGGTTTAAAAGTGCCTGCTCCTAC
>JBBSSE010000337.1:0-4032 GCA_038242375.1 Chitinophagales bacterium | reverse complement strand
TAACTAAAAAGAAATACTGCATAATTGGATACGAACTTTCCAAAACATTGTCCGCCAATGGTACAGTAAGCAGGGGAGTATGTGCCACAGATGCAAACAATAATCTTGTGAATATTCATGAGCGTACTAAAATTTACCCTGAAGGAGATAAAATCTATTACGAAGAAAATTCTTTACGTGTCGTGCTGCCACAGGATACACCTGTAAGCATGAATTTCTGGGGCTTTGACCCGAATGTATTCCCTTTTATTCAAGGATTGTTTAAAAGATTCCTGGAGGATAATGCACATGATTTGAAAGCAGAATTCTTTATTCCCCTTATAGGAGATGCATTCATTAATAAAGGAGATGGGAATGAAGAAATTAAAGTAATTCCTACTTCCGCACAGTGGTTTGGCGTAACCTATAAAGATGATGCACCGGGTGTAAGAGAAAGTCTACAGAAATTGATTTCAGACGGCGTTTATCCGACTGATTTGTGGAACTCGTAAAAGAAAATGATTAAAAAAAAATTATCTTTCATGCTGTATTGCAACTGAATGCAGCATGTTTTTCTTTTTGCAAAAATCGTTTTAATTCAAACCCGGAAATGGCAGAGTTTTGTTTTTAAAATATATTCTATTATTGATCATACAAAAGTAAATGAAAACAGTATTTGAAATAATCCCGGAATCTTTTGATACGGAGAAATGTACCCTTTCCTGTGAGCTTACTCCGGAAAGTTTTTCATATGCAATCAGAGATGATGAAGAAAAGAAGATTGTTTCCCTTGGTGTATATCAATATGAAAAAACAAGGCCTCAAACAGGCTTCTCTATTGCATTACAAATCCTGTTTCATCAACACCAGATGCTTTCCGAGAAGTTTAAAAGGTCCTGCCTTATTTATTCCGTTACGCGAAGTGTCCTGATCCCTTTTACCATATACAACAGCCAGAAAAATGACGAAGTTTTAAATCTCATTCATGGAGATCTTTCAACTTCAGAAACGATATTGAATGATATAATACCCGGACACGATTTGTATAACACGTATTCTGTTTCTACTCCTCTAAACGACACGGTTCTTCACCAGTTTCCCACTATTCGGGGTGCGCATCAATTCACTGGTTTTTTAAAAAAAGAACATTCGGGTGAGGATAAATTAACGGCCATATTTTACCATGAAAAATTAGTTGTTACACTTTTCAAGGAGGGCAAATTCCTACTTTTGAACAACTATTCATATCGTACACCCGAAGATGTAGCCTATATTTTATTAAATATCTGCAAACAATTTAATACAGCAGATATCGCTTTAGAAGTTGGGGGACTCATAGAAGAAAATTCCGCTCTTTATAAAAGTATTTATAATTATTTTTCCAATGTAAGCTTAGCAGAAATCTCTACGGACTATACATATGAAGAAGGGATAAATCAATACCCGCTTCATTTTTTTAAGCATCTTTATGAATTTGACCTATGCGAATAATATCCGGACTATATGGTGGAAGAAAAATAAACCCACCTTCCAAAATGCCTTACACACGTCCTACTACGGATATTGCCAAGGAAGGATTGTTTAATATTCTTGGAAATAATTTAAGTTTTGAAGGATTAAAAACGCTCGACATTTTTGGAGGTACCGGCAATATAAGTTACGAACTGGCTTCGCGCGGAGCTGCGGATCTGACCATTGTGGAAAAAGATCCTAAAATGTATGAGTTTATAAAAAGCACATCAGCCGCCCTTCAAATAGAGAATTTCCATGTTGTAAAAAGTGAGGTCTTCAAATTCCTCGAAAAGTGTACGGATAAATATAATTTCATTTTTGCCGGACCTCCTTATGCGCTGAAAACGATTGACGACTTACCCGTGATCATTTTTGAAAAAGAATTATTACTGGAAAATGGATGGTTTGTGCTGGAGCATACCCCGGCAAATAATTATGAAGAATTACCCCATTTTAAGACAGTGAGAAATTATGGAACAACCTTGTTTTCTATTTTTAAAAATGAAGAGTAGGAGAGGAATCGAAACTTATCCAATAAAACAGGAAAAGATTAATTTTGCAAGGCAGGTCACATCTTTTCCAATGCAGAAAGGTAGGATAGAGCATCTTCTCCAAACAAGGATACCGGAAAGTTCCTGGCCTGTCGTACGAAAGAAATACCTGTGCGTTTTTTAGAAAAAAACAATATTATGACAAAAAATGAACTTCGGATTATCTATAAAGAAAAACGACGCAAATTGTCATTACAAACGATAGATAAATTCAACGACCTTATTTTAATCAATTTTCAAAAACTCAGGTTGCCACCTGTACATTGTGTGCATACTTATCTTGCCTCTTTGAAACTCGTGGAAGTGGACACTTTCAACCTGGTACGTTATCTTCAATTTAAAAATCCGGAAATAAAAATCGCTGTTCCAAAAGTGGATAACCACTCGGATAGTTTATATCATTATGAATACGAGGAAAATATCCAATTGATTCCAAATAATTATGGTATAGATGAACCGCAAGATGGCAAACGAATACAGCCTGAAGAAATAGACGTAGTATTGGTTCCATTAATGGCTTTCGATAAGAAAGGTTTCAGAGTTGGGTATGGCAAAGGCTTTTATGATAAATTCCTGGCTGATTGCCGAATAGATGTCCTTTCCATAGGTCTAAGTTATTTTGATGCGGTAGATCAAATAAAGGATATCAATGACTATGATCTACCTTTAAACTATTGCGTAACCCCGACCAGGTTAATTACTTTTTAATCTCATTCCCGGTCAAATCAAATCAATTGAAATTCAAGTATGCTAAAAAGTTTTCGTTACATTTTATATCCGTTCTCTGTTATCTACAGTAGTGTGATCTGGGTACGGAATAAAATGTTTGATAAGAATATTTTGCGTTCATCTTCCTTTAATTTTCCAATTATTTGCGTCGGAAATCTTGCTTTAGGTGGTACAGGTAAAACTCCTATGGTGGAATACCTGCTCAAAATTCTTACAAAACAGTATGAGGTTGCCACCTTAAGCCGCGGGTATAAACGGAAGACAAAAGGTTTTGCCCTTGCAGATGCACAAACCACTGCACTGGATATTGGAGATGAACCCATGCAGATTCACATTAAATTCCCGAATGTGACCGTAGCTGTTGCTGAAGAAAGAATTGTGGGAATTCCTCAATTATTGCATGATCGTCCTCAAACCGAAGTGATCATTTTAGATGACGCTTTTCAACACCGGGAAGTCCGCGCCGGTTTGAATATTTTACTAACAGATTACAATAATCTCTACACGAGAGATATTTTACTGCCGGCGGGAGATCTGAGAGATATAAAAGGCAGCAGCCACCGGGCAGATATCATCGTTGTTACAAAATGCAAATCGCACCTGGATGAAGTAGAAAAAAAGGACATTAAAAAAGAGATAAACCCTTTGTCACATCAAACGATTTATTTTACTAAAATAGAGTACAGCATACCCTATCACCTGTTTACAAAGCAAGAAATGATGCTCGACATGGAAAGCCATGTCCTCCTTGTTTGTGGAATAGCCAATCCTGCACCGTTAAAACAAATGTTGACAGATTTTGTAGCAACGTATGAAATATTAAATTTTCGTGATCACCATATTTTCAATACAGATGATCTAAAAGAAATAAAGAATCATTTTTCAAAAATCACCGGCGAAAAGAAATTGATTCTCACCACGGAAAAGGATGCGGTACGTTTAGTGAAATTTGAAAAGGAATTAGGGGATTTTCCCATTTTTGTATTTCCAATGGCGCATAAATTCCTTTTTGAAGAACAGGCAAATTACGACCGGCAAATCATGGATTTTGTCCGTAAATTTTCCAAAGAAGCATAATTATCCTTCGGGATAATTTACAGTATGTTTCCAAAGAACTTTCTGATTAAAAATGAATACCCTCAATGATTTCTTTAATAGTGGAAAAAATTATGATTCAGGGTAAATTGTTTAAAATCTGTTATCTTGGATTTTTTCCAAAATAGGAATACGCTTTAATTCATGTCAATCTTAGTTGACATAT
>JBBSSE010000336.1:0-4060 GCA_038242375.1 Chitinophagales bacterium | reverse complement strand
GGCTGGTATCCACATCGTGATAAAAAAAACGATCATAGCCCAAACGGCCATTATTTTTCCTAAAATATTTTTCAATGAAATAAGTTTTATTTTTTAATCTGAGGACTTAATGTTTTTAGATTTGAATGCAACAATACAATGTTTACGTTAATTTCCAATCGACAGGTTGGATGCCTTCCTGCATCAAAATTTTATTTGTTTTGGAAAAATGTTTGCAACCTAAAAATCCTCTGTTAGCACTTAGAGGAGATGGATGTGGTGCTTTTAATATGAAATGTTTTGATTCATCAATGAGCGATTCCTTTGCTTCAGCAAATTTTCCCCATAATAAAAAAACAACTGCTCTTTTTTCATCTGAAATTTTCTTTATGACCGCATCTGTAAAATTTACCCAGCCTGCTCTGCCATGACTTCCCGGTTCACCCTGGCGAACACTCAGACTGGCGTTCAATAAAAGAACGCCTTCTTTTGCCCATTCTTCTAAATTGCCACTTTCAGGAATTGCGAGGCCGAGATCTTCCTTCAATTCTTTGAAAATATTCAAGAGGGAAGGGGGTTTACGTACTCCATCCGGCACAGAAAAACTTAATCCATTTGCCTGCCCTGGATTATGATACGGATCCTGCCCTAAAATAACCACTTTTATTTTTTCAAAAGGGGTTTTATCAAATGCCTCGAAGAATAAAGGACCGGGAGGATATATGATTTTTCCAGCCTCTTTTTCTGTTTTTATAAAATGGATCAGTTCTTTAAAATACTCCTTTTCAAATTCATCCTGCAGGATTTTTTTCCAGGATTTCTCAATTTTAACCGCCATAATATTGTTCTCTTTATCTTATAAAATCTTAACTGGTTTATTTAAGGATTTGTAGCCCAAACCGATGTTTCGGTAATGAATCCCACATCATTCATAGTTAACATGGAATGAATAACATGCGCTATTTCAGAAGGTTTGAGTTTGTGTTCAGTGTTAGAAGGCGTATTTCCCAATTTGGCTGAAAAGTCGGTGATAACCTCACTTGGATTTACCTGCATCACCCGTACATTATGTGGGCGCAATTCAGCGCGCCAGCATTCTGTAAGACCGGAAAGTGCAAATTTACTGGCAACATATGCCGATCCATTTGCAAAACCGCGTTTACCTGCTGAGGAAGAAATATTGATGATGTTTCCCGTATTCTCTGCGATGAAATGTTTTGCTGCTTCTCTTCCTACAAAAAATGCCCCCAGCACATTTATTTCCCAGATTCTTGTAAAATCTTCTGCGGATGTTTCTGTAAGCGGACTGAAGTACCCAAGACCGGCATTATTGATGACCACATTTAGTCCACCCAGTTCTTTAAGTGTAAAATCAAATAATTGTTTTACATCGGATTCATTTTTTACGTCTGCCTTAAATCCCGAAACGTCCAATTCTTTTGCAGCCTTTTGAATGGTACCATCATGTCTTCCGCAAATAACTACCTGCGCTCCATTGTCTTTTAGTAGTTTGGCTGTAGCATATCCAATACCTGAACTACCACCTGTAATCAGGACTTTTGCTTCATGTATATTCATAATGTAAAGTTTAATTTAAAGTGGTTAAAGTTAATTAAAGCTGTTCTATCCGCTGGAAATATGTTGAGGAAGTTTTGAATTCAATCGCATTTGTGAATTCATATTCAAGAAAGATGTGGTTGATTTCCTCCGGAATAAAATACTATCGTTTTCCTAAGGTATTTACTTTTTTATAGCAAAGGTTATATTTTTCCAGCGACTTTTTTTATGCTGCATTATTTAATCTTTTCCAATTCCTCTGATGCGATAATACATGCGGGTAAATATATGTCTATCCAACTCTTTGGCTCTTCCTCTCTGTATCACAAGTGTGTTATCAAAGCCATCATTCAGATAAAATTGAAAATTAAACATAGTTGGATTTTTATCCCAACCGGCAATTCGTCCAAACCGCGGAATGTTGAAAATAAGTGAATCATTATTTTTTTCAATTGTATAAATGGAATCTGCAAACTTCTTCAAAATAATCACATCTTTTGAATTCTCCCTGGAAGCAAGAAGTTGTTCATTTTTAGGATAAAAAGCAAATGGGGTTACGTAATTTTTAGCATCATAAACAGAGCGATACCCAATATAAACACCACTATCTGTAGGAACCATAATATACCAAAGCCAGGTGTTGAACGGGGTAGGAGTCGTGATAAATCCGGCAATGTTTATTTTCTGTTCTGTCAATGATTTTGAAACTTCTTCATCCACAAAATCTTTATTCGAAACAGAATAAATTAAATAAAAACAGGGAAGGATTAACCCAGCTATAATCCAGTTTTTACGGGCAGGACTTTTTGTTTTTAGTACTAATAATGCAATAGCCGCAACAATTAAGGGGATCGTAAAAAAAGGATCTGCTACAAACAGCAGATTAAAGGAAAAACGTTGGTGACTAAAAGGTTCTAAAAGTCCGGTTCCATAAGAGTTGCAGGTATCTAAAATATCATGAAGCCACATTTGCAGACAAAAGAAAATAACCAGTTTTTGAAAGGATAAGGCTTGTTTCCTGAATATTTTTTGCGTTATATATGCTAATAGAAACGACATTAGAAAGCCAAAGAAAAAAGAATGTGTGATACCTCTGTGGAAATAGAGGTTTTCGGGTAAGGAAAGCCATAAAGTACCCATGACATCGGAATCCGGGAAACTTTGAGCGATAGCGCCGATCAGCATTCCTTTTTTGCCAATTTTTTTTGAAAATACAGCATCGCCTATACATGCGCCTAATACAATATGCGTAATTGAATCCATTTTCCAAAGTAACGGATTTTTGTTGCCCGTTCTTTGTAATTTTTTCCTTTGAGTCTAAATATTTATTGGAATAAGCTCAAAAGATATTGGATTAATAAAAAAGCGAATGCGTGATTCGCACATTCGCCTTTCTTTAAAAAATTTTTTTTGTTTATAACCGGTAAAATTGAATTAATCACATTGACCATCTATATCACATGATTCACCATTTGCCAAAATAACCGGTGATTTTTCCTTATCTGATTCCTCCCAAACCTGGGTAAGCGCAGATAAAAATGTTTCCGGAGATTGTGCGCCGGATACAGCATATTTATTATCCAAAACAAAAAAGGGAACTCCTCCAACGCCTATGGATCTTGCATCTGCCTCATCTTTTTGAACCTCTTTGGAAAACGTATCCGAAGCAAGTACTTCTTTAACTTCCTTTTCATCCAGGCCAATAGAAATTCCTATTTCTAAAAGAGTGTCTTTATCATCAATGTTTTTGCCCTCTGTAAATTGCGCTTTAAACAATTTCCCTTCTATCTCATTTCCTAAATTTTTTGTTTTTGCCAGTTGAATTAATCTGTGCGCATTGAATGAATTTGCCACGACAGATTTGTCCAGGTTGAACGTTAGGTTAACATCTTCTGCTGCATTGATTACCTGCTGATACATGTCTTCCACCTGCTGGATAGAAATTCCTTTCTGAGTTGCAAAATGCTCCTTCGGGGATATACCCGGTTGCGTTTTTAAGTTCGGATCAAGTTGGAAACTTTTCCAGGTAACTTTTACAGCATCTTTATGTGGAAATTTCTCTAAGGCTATTTCAAATTTCTTTTTCCCTATATAACAAAAGGGGCAGCGTACATCTGACCAAATATCTATGTTCATCATTTTAGTTTATTTTAATTTCAAAATCTTTCTTCTCTTTCTCACAAAAAGTTCTCCGAAAAACGCTGCGGGAAAATTAGGAGCGATTTTGCGGGCCATACCCTTCTACAAAAACGGGTTCTCCATTTTTATCCCCTTCTAACGCTTGCAGATATGCCCTGGCGGTTTCCGCTGCATCTGGCCATGGTGCCGGATTCATTCCTAATTTAGCAGCCGTTTCCGCAACCCATGAAGGGTGTACAATAACTATTCTACGGCCTTCCGTTAATTCAAGAGCAAGCGCGCCAGCAAATGCATTAAGGCCGCCATTGATCATTGCAAACATGGAAGATTGGGGTGTTGGATTGAAGGCAGTAATTCCACCTGTCAAAATAAAAACTCCTCCGGG
>JBBSSE010000335.1:0-4067 GCA_038242375.1 Chitinophagales bacterium | reverse complement strand
GTAATGTTCTGAACATAATTGACAGGTGATTCCCGTACAAGAACTTCTTTTACTTTTGGTTCCCATGGATAGCCGCCGAAATATAAGGGTACAAGCCTCCAGGCATTTCCTTCTCCAAAAAATGTGAGGAGATCATATACGCCACGTTGAGCGCAGGCAGCTGCGAAACGTTGATCGTGACTAATGATCCAGGCTGTGAGATAACCGGCATAGGAGCCGCCTGTAATCATTAATTTGGATGTGTCGGCCCAACCTTCCGCAACAGTTTTGTTTAATGCAGTCAGTACATCACTTGAAGGTCCTTTCCCCCAATCATTAATATTTGCCCTTAAGAAATCCAGTCCATATCCGCCGGAGCCTCTTGGATTGCTATAAACAATTCCGTATCCTTTACTGCAGAAATACTGGAACTCATGCCACATGCTGCTTTCACCTGGTCCCCACATGGCAGATGGACCACCATGAATTTCGAGTAATAAAGGATATTTCCCGCCGGCCTGGAAACCAGATGGTTTCATAACCCAATATTCTACTGTCATTCCCTGGTCATTGACGAATGTTTTCTTTTCGGGAAAGGATAATTTTTTGGTTTGAACCCAATCATTAAACCAGCTGACTTTTTTTACATTATTCATGCCTGCATCAGCCATAAATAATTCCGATGGATTTCTGACTTCTGTTTTTGCAAAAACAATGATATTATTTGCAAGATCAAAACTGGTTATCCCGCTATTAAAATCAGATAAGGTTTCTATTTTTTTTGTGGGAACATTCATTCTGTATAATACAGCGCCTCCATTCGATTGGGCGGAGAAGTACACATATTTCTCATCCGTACTCCAGGTGAAATCACCTGCACCACGGTCGAAGGGAATGGTGATAATGTCCGTTTTACTTCCATTAAGCGGCATCATCGCAATTGTAGGAATGGTGACAACGGCGGTATTGCTTTGCGTGAATATGAGCCATTTCCCGGAGGGAGAAATTGTGGCATTTCCGAAACTCTTATCTTTTTCTCCCAGGATCATCCGCATGTTTTTGCCGTTAGTATCCCCTAAATAAACCTGTCGTTCCATCATTCGATCCGGGTTTTCTAAAGAGTCGGTATTTGTTGAGAAAATGATCTGTTTGCCATCCGGCGTGAAATCTGCATTTCCAAAACTGTAAAAGCCCTTTGTAATGGATACCGGTTTCGCATCTTGCAGAACATCTATCAGGAAATAATGATTAAAATTTCTGTCTGAAGAAAGTCCTGATTCACTTTGGAAATTTAATTTATCCATAACGATTGCTTTTTTATCCAGCGCATTGCTGTCTAAATAAGCTCTTATTTCAGCTAAATTTCCATTAGGATTCGCTTTTGAATGCGTATTTCTCAAATAGTCGTTTTTGAGAAAACCAGGTTTTTCTGAAGGCCATTGTGGTAGCGATTCAGTACTGTTTAAAAGACTATCTTTTAAAAGATCTTCCAGGGAAATTCCGGAAGAAAACAGGATCCTTTTTCCATCGGGAGACCATTTTGGTCCGGAGGCGCCATATTGATAATGAGTCAATTGTAAGGGCTCGCCTCCGTCCATGGATAAGATAAAAATCTGTGCTTTGTCGCCTGCTCTGCGTGTAAATGCAAGTTGCTTTCCATCAGGGCTCCAGGCGGGCTGAGATGCACCTTCAGAGGCAGTCGTTAACTGAACAGGTTGAGCGTTTGTCGAAGTGGCGATGCTATAGATTTGTGTTTTATAATTGTAATCCTTTTTACTTTTCTCAATTGGCTCAATTGAGTTTAGCGTGAAAGCGGCTTTAGTTCCATCTTTTGTTAAGGTAACATTTCCAACAGTTTTAATTTTTAACATGTCTGTTATCAAAACCGGTTCCGTACCATTTTGAGCAATTGTAAACTGTACAGTTGCTATAAAAAGAAATAGGAAGGAGATTTTTCTCATGAATTGATTTGTTTATGATTTTTATTGTTGAATTTTCAGCATTTATTGAATGTTGATTACGAAGATTAAATTTACTGAAGCAATTCCATATTTCCGAAACTTATGAAATCGGGACGAATTGAAGAAATTGGAAACACGAATTTTAGGCACTAATTACACGAATTGAAGAAATTGGAAACACGAATTATAAGCACGAATTACACGAATCGAAGAAATTGGAGACACGAATTATAGGCACGGATTACACGAATTGAAGAAACTGGAAACCAAGGATTATAAGCACGGATTACACGAATTGAAGAAATAAGCACGGATTACACGAATTGAAGAAATTGGAAACCAAGGATTATAAGCACGAATTACACGAATTGAAGAAATTGGAAACACGAATTATGGTCACGAATTGCTTGAATTGAAGAAATTGGAAACACGAATTATAGGCACGAATTACACGAATTGAAAAATTGGAAACCAAGAATTATAGGCCCGAATTACACGAATTGAAGAAATCGGAAACACGAATTTCACGAATTGAAGAAATTGGAAACACGAATTAAACATAAGGCCGGACTTGTTTGGATTTTAGTAGTCCAATCCTTACGCTACTTTCTATTTGATTTTTAGCCAGATATTTTTTTTAGACTTTTCAAAGTGCAGGAATATTTCATTTATTGGATCAAGACCAATAACTTAGTTTTGCAACTCATCCCTAAAATTGAATAATTTATCATGCACTTTCTTTCGCATTTAAAATTGATTAAGACATTTGTGTTTGATATGGACGGTGTACTCACGGATGGTGGCATGCTCATCGATAATGATAATCAATGGCTCCGGAGAATGCATGTGCGTGATGGTTATGCGCTGCAACTGGCTGTCAAATCAGGGTTTCAGGTCATTGTTATTTCCGGAAGTAATTCTCCCCAGGTGGCAGAAAGACTTAAAATACTCGGTGTAGAGCATGTGTTTATGAAGGTGACTGAAAAGGCAACGTTTTTACGCGGATTTGCTGCTGCCAATAATCTTTCCCTTAGTGAAATGATTTTTATGGGCGATGATATTCCGGATTATGAATGCATGCAATTGGTCGGTTTTGCTTGTTGTCCCTCCGATGCAGCTCCGGAAATAATCGATATTTGCAAATACGTTTCTCCGTTCAAAGGAGGATATGGTTGTGTCCGGGACATTATTGAAAAAGTGTTGAAGCTAAATAATAAATGGATATTGCTCACGAATACACCTTCTACGTGATGTTTAAATTTCTACAAACTTTATGAAGTCAATATCCGCGGTATTTAAACTGATCAGGTGGCCAAATTTGGTTTTTATTATACTCACGCAATTTCTTTTCTGGTATTTTGTTTTACCATTTTGCTACATGGAAAGGCATAGCGGATATGAGGCTCCGAAATTGACCGGAAGCTTGTTTTTGATACTGGTTCTGGCCTCTGTTTGCATAGCCGCGGCAGGGTATATTATCAATGATTATTTTGATGTAGATATTGACCAGGTCAATAAATCTTCCAAAGTGATCATTGGTAATTCTATCAAAAAAAGATCGGCGATTTTATTACATGCTTTTCTATCTTCAGCAGGATTAGCACTTAGCTTTTATGCAGGGTACAAACTGAATAATTATTACATCACTTTCTTTAATTTTCTTTCGATACTCTTTTTATGGTTGTATTCAACCACGTTTAAAAAGAAATTATTGATTGGAAATGTCCTGATATCTCTCCTAACGGCCTGGGTTATTTTAGTTCTTGCTTTGGCGGAATACAGGTTCAGGATATCCGCAACGGATATCGTCTGGCAGCGGATTTTAAAAGGATCGTTTATTTACGCGGGCTTTGCCTTTATTATTTCTCTTGTACGCGAAGTGATAAAAGATATGGAAGATATCGAGGGCGATGCAAAGTTTAGATGTACCACGATGCCGATCGTCTGGGGTATTCCGGCGGCAAAGGTATTCGCAGGCGTGTGGCTGGTTGTTTTGACAGGCCTGGTTCTGGCAATTGTTATGTATATTCTTCAATTTGGCTGGTGGTATGTTTCTATTTATGCAATGATAACTTTGGTAGCACCTTCCATTTGGGTTTTACGCAAACTCTATTCAGCAAGTACTCC
>JBBSSE010000334.1:0-4071 GCA_038242375.1 Chitinophagales bacterium | reverse complement strand
GGATGAAGTAGTTGTTTTGGGGTATGGTACCAGCAAGCGCAGTGATATTACAGGGAATATATCCACGGTAAAAGCGGATGCAGTACAGGACAAACCAATCCAAACGTTTGACCAGGCACTTGCAGGACAGGCCGCCGGGGTTCAGGTAACTTCAGGTAACGGTGTGCTTAATTCAGCTCCTGTTTTTAGAATCCGGGGTACAAATTCTATTTCTTTAAGCAGTTATCCGCTCATTATTATAGACGGTGTGCCCAGTTTTACCGGAGATTATAGCTCTACGCAGGCTGCTGCAAATCCGCTAGCTTCCATTAATCCGGAGGATATCGAATCCATTGAGATTGCAAAAGATGCTTCTGCTACTGCTATTTATGGAAGCCGGGCAGCGAACGGTGTTTTATTTATTACCACTAAAAAAGGAAAGAAAGGACAGGCAAAGATTAACTATAATGGCTGGGTAGGTTTTGCTACCCCTTATGGAATGCCAAAAATCTTCAATGCAAAAGAATACGTTGATTTCAAATCCCAGGCCGTGGCAAATAATCCGGCAGCCTCTTCCACAATAAAATATGTTCAAACGAAAGATGCTAATGGAAATGATATTGATACCAAATGGTATGATTATGTTTACCAGAATGCTTTTTCACAAAGTCACAATGTAAATGCCGCAGGGGGTAGTGATAATTCATCCTACTATTTTTCTGCAGGATATACAGACCAGGAAGGTATTTTTAGAAAAAATAACTTTAAAAGATTTAATACACTGCTCAACGCGGACACTAAGTTTGGCGGCATATTTTCAATAGGTGGAAAAGTCTCCTATTCTAACGAGCGAAATCTTGCCGCTACAAGTTCCGGTTCTTTAAACGGAGGTGCTTTCGGAACAGCAGGTTTGGGTCGTACAGCTTTTGTATTACCTCCTATATTGGCACCATTTAATAATGATGGCAGTTATAACCTCAATGGTTCAGCGATTGGAAGCGCGGATAATATTAAAGGAATATCATCCCTTGGTTATTACAATCCTTTAGTGGCTTTGGAAAATAACAGGGAGAATAATGAGATCAACCGCATTCAGTCTAATGCTCATTTTCAGATTAAACCCATAGCCGATTTAACCCTGAGAACTGTTTATGGAATCGATTACTTACTAATAGACAATGATATTTTCTGGACACCAAAAGGAAGTGATGGCTATAGTTATAACGGTTACGCATGGGCGGGGAATAGTACATACAAAACCAGTGTATGGACGACGACGGCTCAATATTCCCCGAAAATTGCTGATGTTCACAATCTGAATCTTTTAGCTGGTTTTGAAGAAACCAAAAGAGAAAGTCATGGTAGCGGATTGCAAAGACAGGGATTATCAGATCCTGATTACGAAGTCATCCAGGCCGGATTTACAACTAATAATCCCGCAAATCTTTTCAGAGGCCAAAACTACCTGTTCTCAACGTTCGGTTCCTTAGGATATAATTATGATGGAAAATACTTTTTAAATGGAAACCTCAGACAGGATGAATATTCAGGCCTGGGCAAAAAACAGGGAACATTCTGGGGAGCTTCTATCGGTTGGGAATTAACGAAGGAAGCCTTTTTGGCAAATTTAACGTCCACTGGAACTTTACAGAGCCTCCGGCTGAGGGGAAGTTATGGTAAGGTGGGAAATATCGGCGGAATTGGAGATTATACACCTTATTCTTTCTTTTCTTCAGGGATTTACGGGGGTGCTCCAACGCTCGCTTATTCCAGTGTAGGAAACCCGTCTGTTGAGTGGGAAACCAGTAAAAAGTTGGACATGGGCGTTGTGTTCAAAATGTTTAATAACCGGTTTTCAGGAGAGATTACCTACTACAAGAATAATATTGACGGATTAATCTTGTACGTGCAACAGGCGCCTTCTACAGGTTTGCCAAGCAGTCCGCCACTTAACGTTGGTTCCATGTACAATAAAGGGTGGGAATTTACTTTTACCGGATCACCCATCAGCACAAAAAACTTGTTTTGGGAAACTTCCATAAATGCCACATTTAATCAGAATATGGTGACGAAACTTGATCCGACACTACCATTTATCCTCACTTCAACCAGCGGCCTGGAAACGGTTAACCGTACACAGGAAGGTTATCCTGTCGGATATCTATGGGCTGTAAGAACAGATGGTGTAGATCCCGGAACCGGCAAGCGTATATTTTTGGATGGAAAAGGAAACAAGGTTTATTACCAAAATGTGGCAGCTGCAGGTACATTCAACTATTCCTCTGATGCGGCAGGACTGACAAAAGTGAATTCCGTGAACCAGGCAAATGACGGAGTGATGTATGCTAATCCAAATCCAAAACTCTCAGGAGGATGGACAAATAATTTAAAATACAAAAATTTTGATTTAAATACATTGGTAACATTTCAAACCGGTAATTATATTTACTACGGTAGTAATGCAGGATTGCATGATCAAAGATGGTGGAATAACGGAGCCGACATGCTCACAGAAACATGGCAAAAAACAGGCGATGCGAACAAAACATATGCAAGACCTGTGTATGGTGATAATGTTTCCAACGGATCCTCTATGCCCCTTTCCATGAACGTTTTTAAAGGTGATTTTGCAAAATTAAAGAGTTTAACGGTAGGATATACAGTTAGAGGAAACGCAATCGGAATAGACAAAATTTCAAGTATGCGTTTTTATGCAGGTGGTCAAAACCTGGCTATACTTACAAAATATCCCGGGCCGGATCCAGAAGTTTCTTCAAATGGAAATTCTACCTCTGCTCAGGGGGTGGACAGAAATACAGGTGTAAATGCCCGTACTATTACATTAGGAGTGAATTTGTCATTTTAAATCATTAAACAGTAAACATTATGAAACTTAAATATTTCAAATCATATTACATTCTTTGGCTGGGATTTATCGTTTTAATATCATCCTGCAAAAAAGATGCATTACTAAATCCCATCTCTGATACACAAATTTCAGACGCGACCTCTTTCTCTACCGCCTCCCGGATACAAGGCCAGGTATTAGGCCTTTATTCATCCCTTAAAAATGGCCAGATGTATGCCGGCCGTGTGCTCATCTATGGAGACATAAAAGGAGAGGATTTTTTAAACGAAGGAAGCAACCTGGTTACTGGTTTCGATGTATGGAATCTCAACCCGACGAACAGCAGTGCCAATTCAGTTCAGGATCTGTGGTACAGGGCGTATTATACAATTAATTCGGCTAATGTATTTTTGGATGGAATGGAAGCTGGCGGAAGCGGTGTGGTGGGCCAAGCTCTTGCAGAAAATTATATAGCTGAAGCTAAATTTGTGAGAGCTCTTTGTTATTTGCAATTAATGCAGTTTTATGCGAAACCATTTGCCGCAGGTGGAGCTAACCTGGGCGTACCTCTTCGGTTAACAGGCTTGAAAGAAGCGGGACATTCTGACCTGGTAAGAAGTTCTGTAGATGAGATATACAAACAAATTTTAAAAGACCTGAATGAGGCAGAAAGCGGCCTTCCGGCCACCTATAGCAGCGCTTCCAACAAAGTAACCCGGGCGCATAAAAATACGGCCATCGCCTTGAAATCAAGAGTGTACCTGGCTATGCAACGTTATCCAGACGTAATTACAGAAGCGAATAAAATTGTAAGTATGAATGCGCCATTCCAGGCAGCAACGGGGGAAAACAATAAATTGAATGCAAATATTGCAGCCGTTTTTTCTTCGTACACAACCTCTGAAAGTATTCTTTCCATGCCAATGACCGCCACCAGCGGAGATTTCCCAGGCACTCAAAATCAACTTGCTTTTTATTATACTCCTACAACAGCCCAGGGCGGAGTAGGAAACGGTGAATATTCCTTAAACCCCGCCGGTATTATTTCCAATACAGGCTGGACCAGTACTGATGCAAGAAGAGGCCTGACTAAAGTTTCTCCGAATGGCAAAACATGGCTGATGAAATGGAAAGTTCCCAGTCCCTATACAGATTGGGTACCGGTAATACGATATAGCGAAGTAATGTTGAACCTGGCGGAAGCGCTTTCAAGAACAGGGGCCGCCGTAGATGACAGAGCCGTT
>JBBSSE010000333.1:0-4073 GCA_038242375.1 Chitinophagales bacterium | reverse complement strand
CGATTGCTTTCTTTCTTCAATAGATTGGATCAACACTTCGGCGAAATGCACAAAACGGATTACATTAAATGCATCCGAACTTTCTGTATTATCCATCGGGAAAAAACTATTTTCTCCTTTTCCATATTCTTCGCCGCCACTAATACAAATTCCGTACATGATCCGTTTCATGCCATATTTCCAGCTCACATAAACTGAATCATCGGTATGGTTTCCTTCAATTCCAAATCGGATATTTGCCGCGTCAACCACATCTCTTACCTGGCTTGTATTGATGATTTTATGCCGGTTCCTGACAGAGGTAAAATCCAGCAAACGCACAACGGCTTCAGCCGTAAATTCCTGTTCAGTAAGGGAAAGCACACTGTGTAATGCATTTGAAATACTGTCCAATGCGGCATACGATTCATCTGCAATAGTGTATTGGAATTTATACGGAGCGTTATCAAAAACGGCCTTGATGTAAGAAGCGTATAGATCAATGTCACTCACCATCACAATGATATCACGCGATGAAAGCAATTCATTTTTCTGATCGATCAGGTAGGTCAGGTAATTGTATAGTGATTCTACTTCCCGCGCGGGTCCATAGCAGGAATTAATGCTGATAGATCCATCCAGTATATCTTCCATCTTGAATGCATCATTTTCAAGTTGCTTATTTTCAAATATTGACTCCTGAATCTTATGTAAGAGTGAGCTTTCACCCGGTTGCATGTCTCCAATAACTTCATAGGAATTAATGAGCGCATCATTCTTAAATAAAATAGAAAAAGTATCCTGTAAGATCTTTCCCCAGGCGGTTAGTAATGTATTTCCAGTACTCGTCTCTGTTTGGTGAGCTTTTCCTATTTTCTTCAAAAAATAAAGTAATTTTTCACTTTTATCATCGTACCAGAAATCGTAAGGCGCTGGGTTTAGTAGCAAAAAATGAATGTCAATATATTTGGATAGATTTTGAAAAATTTTTAAGTGATATTCCGTCACCACACTGATTCCAAATAAATAAATAACAGGCATCTTTTGTTTTAACCGGTCTGTTTGATCCCCGTTCGCCAGTGCTTGGTCAATGTATTTTCCAATGAGCGTTTTATCCGGAAATAATTCGGAGGAAACCTTCTTAGTGCGAACCCACAATTCTTTTTGCCATTTTTCTTCTTCGTACCTCGTAAATAAAGCATCTTTATTCCATGACTCGATCATATCCGGCCGGTAAATTTGATATTGGTCAAAAAGATCCGCCACCTTTTCAGCCAGGGCCATTCTTTTTACATCCTTATCAATGCCTTCGTAATTATAATAATCTGAAATGTTCGGGAAGTTTTCAATGAATTCTTTCTCTCCCAATACCTTATACAACAACCAGTTTAAATCATCAGATGATAAGGATTTCGTAAATGGTCCACCCAAAAGAAAATAAACCTGGTTGATCAGATCATTCGGCTTTAAATATTGAATATTTGCAGCAATGCCAATACTGCCGGCTATTTTAAGCTTCAGCCAGCTATTCATTCCTTCTGTTTGAGTCACAATATAAACAGGTTGAAAAACAGACTGTTTCTGTGATCTTATTTCTGTAGAAAGTTTATCTGCAAGTTGATTTAACGAGTTAGAAACCTGCAAATAGAATTTATTTTCTTCTTCCAATTGAATGAGTGTTTAAGAATGTTATTGGATAAATCGTTGAATAATTCCGGAACCTCTTTTTACAAAAGAATCTGCCGCTTTTAAAATCGCCGCCTCTTCTCCCTGAACAATGACCTGGTTCTTTGCTCTCGTGACTGCCGTATATAAAAGTTCCCGTGTAAGAAGTGGGACATTTTCCATATCAGGTAAGATCACCATCACCTTTTCAAATTCTGATCCCTGGCTTTTATGAATGGTCATTGCAAACACCGTTTCTGCATTGGAAATATAAGATGGCGAAAATGAAACGAGGTTTCCTTTATCTTCAAACCAAACTTTTAATTCTTTGTTTTCGTCTTCGCGTACAATGCCGATATCTCCATTGAAAAGATTCAATTCATAATTGTTGCTTGTGATCATAACAGGGCGATTCTGATAAAAGTCACCAGTGATTCTTATCAAATTTTGTTTGATCAGATACTGTTCAATTTTTTTATTGATGGCGTATAACCCTTGCTCACCTTCTCTTATAACACAGAGAACTTTCAGATTGTTCAATTTTTTTAAACTTTCCAGGATATCCTTCTCCTCAATGAACGCTTTGTATCCTTTTATGAAATCATTGAATATTTTTTCAGAATAAATAGAATCTATCTCTACCTGCACATCTTCATTTTTAAAATACTCTTTAATCACCTCTGGCTTATTTTGGATGATTGCCTTGCTGAATTTGCCGATGCCTTTATCATCTGAAAATCGATGACTCTTTTGTAATTCGATGATATGCCCGGCGAGCGGATGAGGAGATTTGGTCGCAAAAGATGCAGATAATTGCTGCGTTTTGTCATCAATGAATGAGTTAATAAATTCCATTCGTTTAGGTGTGAACAGATTTAATTTTTCCTGTGCCTCACAAAGGTCGCCGAACAAACTTCCTGCTTCCACAGAAGCCAACTGGTCCTTATCTCCCAATAAAATTACTTTGGTATCAGGACCTAAAGCAAGGAATAATTTAGCAAATAATGCCACGTCGATCATGGAAGATTCATCAATAATGACGACGTCATAATTCACAGGATTATTTTCATCATGTTTAAAATAAATTGATTGCGGCTGATAGCCCAATAAACGATGAATGGTAGAAGGTACAATGGTTTCAAATCCATTTTTGATTTCTTCGCTCATATTTATTTGAGCGTTTGAAGTTGCATTTTTTAAAGATTCTCCCATACGTGCAGCGGCTTTACCTGTAGGTGCAGCCAGTGCGACTTTTAAAGCCGGATTGATGGAATAAAGTATTGCCAGGATTTTTGCCACCGTCGTTGTTTTTCCGGTTCCGGGGCCGCCGGTGATGATGGTAAATTGATTTAAGGAAGCGCTGATTCCAGCAACTAATTGCCAATTAATTTGTGTTTCTGAACCTGATTTTGTTTCGGTGAGAAACAGTTCTTTAATAAAGGAAGTATGTTCCTTCAATAATCTTTCATTCAGTTCTCTTTGTTCCTTTTCATTTTTTATGAAGCGATGAATGCTATCTGCAATGATGGTCTCATACTTAAAATAACGGTGCAGGTATAAGCGATTATTGAATAAAATAAAAGGCTCTGTTTGTGATCCATCAGAGACCAGCTTTTCATATTGGAAGATCTTTTTACGGAATAAATAGAGATTATCCAGGTCGGATTCTTCTATCTCATTCAAGTCAATACAGATATGGCCTTCGCTCATTTTCTTTGATAAAAGATAGAGATAAGGACGCAGGGTTTCCGATGGGAAATATTCAGCAAACTGCTGGTGAACATTATTGAATACTTTCATTTATGAGAATTATATATTGCATCGTATGACAGAATTATTATCAGCCAGTGATGGTCTTCAAATTTACAAAATCATTTTGCCACCTAATGGAGAAGAGGAAAATTTAAATTAAATTAAAGTTTTGTCCTGGAATATTTTCCCCCAGAGAAGATTTTTTTCCATGTTTCTCCTTTCTGTACTATATTTATTCTAAATATATTCACGATGTCTCTTATCCCCATTTTCCTTAAAGAGCTTCAAAATGAAGCCGTTACAACACGTAAAATGTTAGAAAGAATACCTTCTGATAAATTTGATTGGAAGGCTCATCCAAAAAGTATGTCTATTAAAGAAGTAGCCACACATATCGCTGAACTTCCGGGTTGGGTGCCGATGGTAATGACCACGAATGAACTTGATTTTGCAACGATGGATTATAAGCCGGCGGAGATTCATTCCACACAAGATCTGTTGGAACTTTTAAACAGTAACCTGGAAATGGCAGAATCGTTTTTAACAGCTGAAAATGAAGATAAATTATCCCAAACCTGGAAACTTCGAACAGGTGAAAATGTTCATAGCAATGATTCCAAAGCAGAAGTGATCAGGATGGTGTTCAATCAAATTACTCATCACAGAGCTCAATTGGG
>JBBSSE010000332.1:0-4074 GCA_038242375.1 Chitinophagales bacterium | reverse complement strand
TCAATAATTTCGATTGACTCCTGTTTTCCAGAGGGTAAACGGCAATCTTTTCTTCTGGCAGATCGTAATTAAAATCGTTGATCGATAAATGTTTAGGGTGCATGTTGCAAAGGTGGGGAAAAAAGAATTTATCGATTAAAATTAACTGAATACTTTTAGTATTAGTTTTGTCTACCAGTTAATTTGAATATTCATAGAGTTATTCTAATAATAAAAAATACTTAACACTTATGAAACCAAAATTCATCATAATTGCAGTGATAATCGCAATGATATCTACCTCAAGTACATGTAAAAAGAATAGTTCAGATTGCCATTTCATTTTTACAATTAAAAATAATTCTAGCAGTGATATATATATTATTTGGAGTCGGGATTCTGCATTGACTTCATTAGGTTATAATCCAGGATCATCCCCTTCAACTTATAAAGCTGAAAGAGGCATCCCGTTAAAAATTGTACACAGTACTTGTTTTGAAAACGAAATACTAGCTTCTTCCACTAAAATTCTCTATTTGTTTATTTTCGATGCTAAAATAATTGAAACTGTACCCTGGGATTCAGTAAAGAAAAACTATATGCTGCAGAAAAAGTATCGTCTCACTGAAATGCAATTGGATAGTGCTAACTGGATCATTGATTACCCTTAAAAGGTATGTTTGCGCTTTCATTTATATTTTTATTGCTTAATGTCTGGTATTTATAGAATGAAATCATTTCTGTTTTGTGTTTCACTGCATTTTAATATTTTCAAGAATTATTGACTGTCTATTTCTACCTTTAACTTTTACGGATAAAAATAAATTTATGCAAAGCCTACGTTTCCCATTTTACATCAAATTAACCTGTGCACTCATCATCCTTATTGGGTTGGGTTTCCTGGTCATTATTGGAAAAAGTGTTTTGTTGCCCTTGTCATTTTCCTTTCTTTTTGCTATACTCCTCTTAAAACCAGCTAATTTTCTTGAAAATAAATTGCATTTTCCGAGGGCTGTTGCCGCTGGCGTTTCGGTGCTTATATTCATTTGTGCGTGCGCGGCTGTGGGCTATCTGTTAGGTTCTCAAATATCAGATTTAAGCCAGGAATGGCCGGCCTTGAAAAGTCAATTGACTGACCTGTTTCATAACTTCCAAATCTGGCTTCAAAATGCCTTTAGAATAAAAATGGCTGCGCAAACTCAATACATTGATACTACTACGCACAAGGTTCTGGAATCGGGTGGTTCATTGATAGAACAAACGGTCCTTTCTATTTCTTCTATTATTTTATTGCTGGTTTTTATATTGATCTACACATTTTTTATTCTTCTTTACCGCCGTCATCTCATGCGTTTTGTTGTGGCAGCATTTACGGAGAAATACATTTCCATCATTTATGATATTTCGGAACAAATTAAATATATTGTCCGGAAATACATTACAGGACTGTTTTTCCAAATGGCGATTGTGGTAGTACTGGCAGGCGCGGCCTTTTGGTTATTGGGTATAAAATATGTTTTGCTGCTGGCTCTTTTGGTTGGGGTATTAAATCTAATTCCTTATGTGGGAATTTATACGGCACTTATTATTAGTGTGTTGATCACTTTCGCTACTTCTGATGGATCCCATGCTATTTATGTAGCGATCACCGTAATCTGTATTCACCTGGTTGACAGTAATTTTCTCATGCCAAAAATTGTGGGATCACAGGTTAAAATAAATCCGCTCATCGTGATTTTAGGTGTGGTGATCGGAGAAATGATATGGGGCATTCCGGGTATGTTTTTATCCGTTCCTTATATTGCCATTGGAAAAGTCATTTTCGATCGTGTTGAATCTCTGAATGCCTGGGGAATTTTATTGGGGGATGAAGAACATGATACAGTGAAGGAGAAATCTTTTTTAAATCGTTTGAAGAAAGTAGAAAAGAAGGAGAAGTAATGAACTTGGAGAATATACCATCATTCCAATAACGCTAAATCCAAGGCTTTTTTCAGCGCATTTTTATCTCCGGGCGGTGGAGCATCATAATCAATAATTCGTCCTTCTTTATCAATTAAGATAAACCGGGGAATGGTTGAGACTTTGTAATTCTTTTTCACAAAATTATTTTCATCCTCCAATTGCAACCAGGTTAACTGAAGTTCATCAATAAAGTCCATTCTGAATTTTCTGCCGGGCACATCGTTAATGGCTATACTAATAAACTCAATATTTTTGTCCTTATATTCAGTATGAATTTCCTTTAAATAAGGCATTTCTGATTTGCATGGACCGCACCAGCTTGCCCATAAATCAATATAAACTACTTTCCCTTTGTAATCTTCCAAACTATGCTTTTTACCGGTCAAATCATTTAGAGAAAATATAGGAGCAGGCATGTTTTTGGCATAGCCTTTAATATCCATTCTTCTGCCTTCAATGTGGTCAATCACCTCTTTCTTCGCAGTCTTATTATTAATTTTAGAAGCATAATGTTTCATTACATCTAAATCAACAGTACTAAATGTTCCTCTTGCTTCAAAGTAGATGAATCTTTGAAATACATAATCCTTTGTTTTACCTGTGTAAAGACTATCTGCGATTTTTAATTTTGCGTTGATTGGATTTTCTAATACGGATTTGTCCTTTGAGAGTGCCTTTTCATAAAGGTGCTCCAGGTAGCCAAAGGACATCACTTCCTTATACAAATTATTGTCAATGTACTTATCATCAGAAACCAATAATCCGGGAGAAATACCCTGGCTTATAAATGAATCGACTGTTGCAGCCGGAACATCATTCCACATACTGTATTGAAAAAGTTGTCTGGGATTTGCCCAGGTGAGATCTTCCAATAGTATCTTTTTAAAATAATCTTTTCCGGGGTCATTATTTTCTTTACCAAAAATATTTTTGGACACTTCAAGAGCAAAAGAATCAAGATTGGGTTTTTTCAAACGTTCTTTTACGAATTGTGTAGCAGGAATGTTATACCAATCTTCTGAACCAAAAGTCGGCAGGTTCTTGTATAGCATATGGAACTGTTTCCAATAATTATTTGTTTCGGAACCAATACCACTCATTTGTACAGTTTGATAAAAGGAGTCTTCATTTGTTACATCCGCATTAATACTCAAATTATATCCCGGAGCTAAAAAAAGTTGAATTCCAAACCCTTTTGAAATAAGAACCGATGCAGTGATCGGTTTCTTTAGTTTATTAGTCTCCAATGAAAAATTACCTTCATCATCGATTTTTACACTATCTAATTCAGGAATTCCGTTAACTTTCAGTGTTTTATTGACAGCGTTTTTGAATGTTCCTTTGATAGTTACATTTTTTGAGGAAGATTGCCCAAATAACACAGACGACATAAACACTTGAAGAAGAATAAAGAAAAAATAGTTCATCCGATTATTTTTATGGTGAGCATTACTATACTTATAGGAAGATAAGGTTACTTTCCCCTGATTCCTAATACATTAAAATGAAGTGTTTTTTTAAATCCTGTTATTCTTAATTTCTTCTACCACATCCGGATCCAACAGAGTTGAAATATCGCCCAGATTATCCAGTTCTCCTTCAGCGATTTTTCGAAGAATTCGACGCATGATTTTACCACTCCTTGTCTTGGGTAATCCTTTCACAAACTGAATTTTATCCGGTTTGGAAAAGGAACCAATCTCTTTGGTCACGGAGGCGTTGATTACTTTTTTGGCTTCTTCCTCACTCATGGAATTGGTGTCTAAGATTACATAAGCATACAACGCTTGTCCTTTCACATCATGCGGATAACCAACTACAGCACTTTCGATTACACTGTCCTCTATATTAATGGCGCTTTCCACTTCTGCTGTACCGATCCGGTGACCGCTTACATTGATCACGTCATCTACACGACCGGTGATGCGGTAAAATCCATTTTCATCGCGCAGACATCCATCTCCTGAAAAATATAATCCCGGATAAGTAGCAAAATAATTGATGCGGCATCGTTCATGGTCTTTATATGTTGTTCGTAAAATGGATGGCCAGGGGAATTTAAAACATAAATTCCCGGATACATTGTTTCCTTCTAAAACATTTCCTTTTTCATCTACCAGCACAGGTTGT
>JBBSSE010000331.1:0-4077 GCA_038242375.1 Chitinophagales bacterium | reverse complement strand
TTAATCCCCAAAATCTACATTTATGAAACTGAAATTACATTCTAACAAGCAAATTGATTTTGAACAAGGTCCCCGTTTCTCATTAATCATTCCTTTTAATCCAAAAATGAAAAATCCCAAATTATTATTTAATATGCTTAAATCTGCGGGAAATAAAGCGGAAAAGGAAATAAAAGAAAAGTATTCTGCGGAGCAGGCTTTATCCTTAATAAAAGTTTTGCGGTGTGCGATCAAGGAAGTTAAGTGCAGCTTAAATGAAAAAACACTCGCCATTTTTGTATCCAGGTTTGCAAAGAATATTTATTACTTCACACCAACAAAATTGTTGGCGATGCCCTCTGTTCTGGTTAGCAAACCTATTTAAAATGAAAACAACTTTTTCTGACTGGTAAAGTTGAAAATATTACCTGGGATATATTCGGGAAAATCCATTTCACGAAGATGTTGATTCAATATGAATATTTAATTCCTCCAAATTCACAATTCCCAAACAAAGAATGACGAGCAATTAGAGGGAGCCTTCATTTTAAGAAACCAATGAATTGATCTTATCATGACACCTCGACCTACTATGTTTAATTGTTGGAAACGGAATCGGGAAAAGTTATGTGTGAGCATGATCCAATTTTCAGTTCTAAGTGAAGAATAAGTGTCTTTTACAGATGTTGCTTCACTGGAAATGGCTAATTGAAAAACCACAAGTTTTACACACGTAATTGTTCGTTATATTAATCCGGAACATCAAAATCAGCAGGCGTATTTTAGTTTCCGGAATCATTCTTTCCAGCATTAAAAGGTCGGGATACTTTCCGTTTTTTAAACAAGGATTGTAATATCAAATGCGATAACTTTAATTCAAAAATATGAATGAATAAATTTTTTCCATTCGCAGGAAAGTTCTTAATTCTGTTGTTGATCATGCTGACCGGCACGATTGGTTTTATCTTTTTTGAGAATTACACAGTCATTGATGCCTTGTACATGACGACAATTACTCTCGCCACAATCGGGTATAATGAAGTAGAACCATTATCTGATGCAGGAAAAATTTTCAATATCATTTTCATCATTTCTTCCTTTGCTGTTTTTGCCTTCATTATCAGCAGCCTTACCCGCGATATCGTTAGTGGCGAAATGGCACGATACCTTAAAAACCGTAAATTCATGCATGCAATCAGTACCTTTTCAGGCCACGTAATCATTTGTGGTTTTGGGCGACACGGCCAGCAGGCTGCCGAAATTTTAGCAGCCAATAAAATGGATTATGTGGTGATAGACAGAGATGATGTGCACATGAAAAACTGGCTGGAGGAAGATAAAAAGCTTGTGTACATTCATGGTGACGCAACGGATGATGAAATCATCCTGAAAGCGGGTATTATGAAAGCAAAAGCGGTGTTGCTCACGTTGCCTGCCGATGCGGATAATGTGTTTACGGTGCTTTCTATTAGAGAAATGAATCCCAAAATCATCATCATCAGTAGAGCGCAACTTAAAAGCAGCGTAGGTAAATTAAAAACAGCCGGGGCGGATCACGTGATATTACCGGAATTGATTGGCGGAGCTTATATGGCTTCGTTGATATCAAGCCCGGATATTATAGAGTTGATCAACAGTTTATGGGGCGCTCAACCGGAGTCTGCCAATATAGAATCTGTGGCTTATGAAAACCTGCCTTCTATTCTCAGGGACAAATCCATCGGGGAAATTATCGCCTGGGTAAATACTGGTGTCAATTGCCTGGGAATAAAAGATAAAGCAGGGAATTATATTATCAATCCACCACAGGAAACAATTATTGGTGCAGAAATGAAAATAATTTTCTTTGGGTCACTGGAGCAGATTTCGGGTTTGAAGAGGGTGGTGGAAGGAGGATGATTTTTTGCTATTGATGTTCTTAAGTGCAACTCTTTTTTTTATTTCTGATTAGCTTGTGCTGTCACAGAGCGGGTTTTCGGGAATTAACTTACTTATAAAAAACCTTCGCCGGAAACCCCGATGCCTGGAAGACCAAGGCAGCATATTACTAATGCACTGTAAACAACGGGACCAACTTAATGATTCCATCAACAGCTATTTGTAAGCCAACACAGAAAATTAAAAAAGCCATAATGCTATTAATCATCTTTTCTCTTTGAGAACCTAAATAGTTAATAAGTTTATGTGCATTTAGATAGCAAATGAATATTAATACGCATAATCCAATGACAGCGATCATTATTGCGCCGGTATTTATTAAATATTGATTGATGTCTTTACTGGTACCACGTGCACTTAGTGTAAAGAGAACGGATATGGTACCGGCTCCTGTAGTTATTGGGAAAGTAATCGGGTAAAATAGCTTGTTTTCTATGTTTGAATCCTCATTTAAATTATCATCTTCATTTGGGAGTTTTGATACATGAGTTTTTTTTGTAGGAGAAAGAAAATCCCAGCCAATTTTGCAAATCATGATTCCTCCGGCCAATTGAATAATCGGAATGGTCAATCCAAATAATTCTAATATCCAATGTCCGACAAGTAAGGTAAACAAACAAACACAAAACGCATAAAAGGCAATCTTTTTTACAGCATTTATTTTTTCCTTTTTAGATAATCCGGAAAAATAGGGGCTTACAATAAATGCTGACCCAAGTGGGTTTATAACCGGAAAAAGCGCAATAAATCCTATGAAAACAAAGTGCAGAAAAGAGTGAAAATCAAACCCCATATTTTTTTAAACTTTAATTATTCAGGATATTCTTTTTTATTGGTGTGAATGTCTGCATTTAATTGAAGGCTTGAAATAAGCATTCCTTTCTGACCGAACTCTTCGCCAAATATACCGGTAAAAAATTATTGTGAGTGCTATTTGATCAACCCCCAAATAAAAATTCCTATCGGGCAAGAGGTTTAAAGTAAATGCATAAATCTCATGGGTGTTTGCACATCGGGGTTTCCGGAAAAACTGTTTTAATTCTTTATTCTAGAATCGGAAAACCCCGCTGGAACAAAAATTAGTAAAAATAAAATCACGATGTTATAGAGTTGATTAGCAGTCTGTAAGGGGACCAACCGGATTCTGCTAACATCGAATCTGTCGCTAATGAAAACCTGCCATCCGGTGTAAATGACACCTTCATACCTGGAATTGCTTTGGAATCTGCTTGTTTTAAGCTCCATAGGAGCGTCATGTTAGTAGCAACACAATTTTAAAGTTCCAAAACGCAAGCTCCGTAGGAGCGAAATGTTGAGGAGGTTATTTATGAAAGACCTTTACAAATATTTAATGGCTAATTACAGAAATTGAATTGTTATTGCCAACCATGAACATGTCTATATGGAAACTTTTTTATCTGATTAACTTCTACTGATATGACGTTCAAATGGAGCTAACTGAAAAACCCTCGCTATTGACTGTTAACTCAAAGCACACTGCTAGTTACCTATTATTATGAACAAATATTATTTTTGACTGCGGGCTTTATCAATAAAGCCCTTTAGAATGATTTCTGTACTATTATTTGTCAGAAAGTAAGCTTCGAATTTCAAATTTCGAAGTTTAAAATTTATAGAATTCGAGTAATCCATACCTGAAATTCGTGTTTTAAACTTTTGGAATTAACGGGCATGGGTATACGTCCGGCTTAATCTCTTCTTATTCATTTTAACTCTAAATACCCCAAATTACGAGAATTAACGCTTATATTCCAACAAAAGGGAAGGATTCAAGGTATCAATAGAAGGCACAATATTAGTAGTAGCTATTGATAGTCTACTATAATTGGAAATTTATCCTCTCCCGTTGTGAAAGATAGAAAGTGAGATTTTTCATAATCATCCTAAAATCTAAATTATGGAAAAGAATATAAATTCTGAAAAGAAAATTGAACTCGAAGGGGCCCATTTCTCCATTATAATTCCGTTTAGTCCGGCAATGGTTAACCCAAAATTATTATTTAATCTACTTAAATCTGCTGTAGATAAAGCTGAGAAAGAAATTGGAGTAAAATATTCAATAGAACAAGGCCGCCCTTTGATAAAAGGTTTACGTGATTTAATCAAGGAAGTTAAATCCATTCCAAGAGAAAAAACATT
>JBBSSE010000330.1:0-4089 GCA_038242375.1 Chitinophagales bacterium | reverse complement strand
AGCAATGAATTTTAGCATTTGGATTCAATTAAAGTAAAAAAAAAATCATTAGTAATCTAATTTGTAATTCGAAAGTTTAAACAAGAATTTTAGGCATGAATTCACAAATTTCACAAAATCTAACTCTAAAGTTATTATTTTTTTCAAAACATAGATCCCGGCTCGTTTGGATACTTCTAATAAAAGATCCGAGTAAAAATCAGTGTAATTATTTATATAATTTCAAAAAATCAATCTACATTTGAAAGTTAATGGCCTATATAATTAAATATACAAATCAATCATTAAAATCAATTACAAATTAAATATTATGAAGAAATTGTTATTAAGTGTTTTAGCCCTCGTATCTGTTTCGGTTCTTTTTGCACAACCACCCGCGGGTGATGCAAATTTAGGAGATGTATATGGAGCAAATGTTACCGCCGGTAAAAATGTTAATGCTAAAAAGCTAACCGGGATGTTACAGAAAGGACCGGTTGATACAAAATTGAAAGCAAAGGTTTTGGAAGTGTGCTCTAATAAAGGCTGCTGGATAAAAGTGGAACTGGAAGATAAAAGCACGGCCTTCGTAAAAATGAAGGATTATAAGTTTTTTGTTCCTACAACACTTGAAGGTAAAAATATAGAAATTGATGGTAAGGTAGAAATGGCCACCACGTCTGTAGGTGAGTTAAAACACTTTGCAGAAGATGCCAAACAACCACAGGAAGAAATCGATGCCATTACTGAACCTAAGAAGGAAATTAAAATTATGGCCAACGGAATTAAAGTGGTAGAATAATTTTAAAAAAATAAAATAAATTAAAAACTGCAAGGAGTAAAATTCTTGCAGTTTTTTTATTTAAATACGCTTATCCTTCTACGAAAATCTTCTCTTTTAAATTGCTTTGCTTTTCATTTGAAATGAATCGGCAATAATCTAGTTAGAGATATTACCTCTTTTGAAGAAAATGGATGAATTGACATCAACCCTGGTAATTAAAAAAGGATGTTGCGATAATGGCTACAATTTTTTAAGGCTTGATTTTATTCATTAGCAGTTTACATTCCCAAGCAACCAGTAAATAATAAAAAATACCACGATGGTTCCCAAACATCCACCGCCTAATTTTTTTGCGCCATATCCGGCTATTAATCCGCGTACTAATTTGTTCATAAAATTTTGATTTAAGTTTATTTTGATTTGCGATAAAAACAACTATCAGTCCAAATTAAATTAAATAATCCAGTCTACAATTTCATTATTCCATTCTTCTTTAAATAGTGTCGCGATTTTTATATAATTATCTGTGTAACCTTCCATCATTCCATTCTTATTCCTGCCTTCAAACAATACTTTCCTGGTTTGGCCACTATGATCCCTCGTAAATTCTTGCATTTTTCGAAATGATAAGGTGCGCAAAATATTTGTGCGCTCATGTCTGATATTCACCGGAACCACATCTTCCATACTCAATGCATGGGTATTTGGCCGTTCAGAATACGTAAATACATGAAAATAAGATACATCAAGATCCAGGAGAAAATTGACTGTCTCCTGAAAATCTTCTTCAGTTTCTCCGGGAAAACCGGTTATTACATCCACGCCGATACAGCAATCCGGCATCAGCGATTTGATCATTGCCACTTTATCAGCATATAATTCCCGCTTGTAGCGCCTGCGCATCAATCCGAGGATTTTATTGCTTCCGCTTTGTAAGGGAATATGAAAATGAGGCATGATCTTTTTACTTCCTGCCACGAAATGAATAATCTTTTCGCTCAAAAGATTTGGCTCTATTGATGAAATCCGATAGCGCTCAATCGTTGAGTTTTCTTCTATGGCTTCGAGAAGTGAATAAAAATCTTCTCCGGATTTTTGTCCCTGGCCATCTTTTCCAAAATCACCTAAATTAATTCCTGTAAGCACAATTTCTTTTACTCCCCCCGCCTCAATCTTTTTTATTTCTTCCAACACATTTGTAATAGAATTGCTCCTGCTCTTGCCACGCGCCAGTGGAATGGTACAGAAAGAACAATTATAATCACATCCGTCCTGTACTTTTAAGAAAGTGCGTGTACGTTGAACAAGGGAAAAAGAAGAATGAAATCCCTCTACATCTTCAATATCGCAGCTACATATTTTTGCGCTGTCGCCAAAGGTCAGATCCTTTAAATGTTGGGTGATATTAAATTTTTCTGCTGCGCCCAATACAAGATGAACTCCCGGAATTTCTGCAATTTCTTTTGGTTTCAACTGTGCATAGCAACCGGTAATCACCACGAGGGCTTCCGGAGCTTTTCGCTGAATTCTCCTCACCAACTGGCGGCATTCTTTATCCGCATTGTCGGTTACGGAGCAGGTATTGATCACATATACATCTGCTTCTTCTGTAAATTGCCTCGTTTCAAAACCATCCTGTTCCAGCAATCTGCCGATGGCGGAGGTTTCTGCGTAATTTAATTTACATCCAAGCGTATGTAATGCTACTGATTTTACGTTTGACATAAGGGTGCAAAAATAAACAATTGCATTTTAAGATTGTCCTGAATTTTGCTCTTGCTATCTTGCAGAAAAAAAATCATTTGAAAAAGAATTTCAGACTCTGGATATTACTGCTGGTTGTAGTGATTTTGGCGATCGTTAAATCTCCCGAATGGTTTGGTAAAACTTCCTCTGCGCAGGATTTAAATGCTACGTATAGAAATACAAAAGATTTAGTGCTAACAAAACATGTCATGTGCCGTATGGCCTGCCGGGAAGTAACTCTGCAGGAAATAAAAGATATCATCGAAAATGGGAAAGTCAATTATCAGAAGAGCGGTATTGGTAAAAAAGGGGATAGCACTTTTGCCCTGGAAGGTATCAGTCCGGATAAGCAGCATCTAAGAGTGGTTGTGGCACCGGAAAAGGATGGGAGCCTCGTTGTAATCACCTGCATTGATCTTGAAAAAGAATGGCCGTGTCATTGTAATTAGTAAGAATTTTTTTAAAACAATTCTTTGTAAATTTGTCACTAACGATTAGCTTTTTAATGTAATGAAAATAAAATATCTACTTGCAAAACCTTTCGCGTCCTATATATTAAAGCAAACCAAAAAGTGGATGATCACTGCGGTGAACGATCAGCAAACAATTTTCCAGGATTTAATAAAAACGGCTGCTACAACGGAATTTGGGAAAGATCATGCTTTTAAAAATATAAAAACGCATGAGGATTATGTGAAAAATGTTCCCATAAGAAGTTACGAAGATTTCAAAGAATATATTGATAAAATAAAGGAGGGAAAGCACAATGTGTTATGGAAGGGACAGCCGATTTATTTTGCAAAAACCAGCGGCACTACGAGTGGCGTAAAATATATTCCAATAACAAAAGATTCTATTCCGAATCATATTAATACTGCGCGAAATGCCTTGTTGTGCTATATGGCTAAAACAGGTAATTCAAAATTCAGTGACGGCAAAATGATCTTTCTAAGCGGTTCTCCTGAATTGGAAAGAATAGGCGGCATACCCACAGGAAGATTAAGCGGAATTGTAAATCATCACATTCCCAAATATTTACGATCGAACCAATTACCCACCTTTACGACGAATTGTATAGAAGATTGGGAGGAGAAATTAGGAAAAATTGTGGATGAGACCATCAAAGAAGATATGACACTTATTAGTGGTATTCCACCCTGGATACAAATGTATTTTGATGAGTTGGAAGAAAGGACAGGGAAAAAAATCAAAGACATATTTCCTGATTTTAGTGTGCTTGTTCATGGAGGTGTCAATTTTGAACCTTATAAAGGCCGTCTTTTTGAAAGTATCGGTAAAGAAATTGACACCATAGAAACATTCCCTGCCAGCGAAGGGTTTTTTGCCTTCCAGTTTGATCAGAAAGACGAAGGATTGCTATTGAATACATGTAGTGGAATATTTTTCGAATTTGTGCCTGCGGAAGAAATCGCCAATGAAAACCCAACCCGCCTCACTTTAAAAGATGTTGAATTAAATAAAAACTACGCTTTAATTATAAATAGTAATGCCGGCCTTTGGGGGTATAATCTTGGAGATACCATCAAATTCGTTACGCTGAATCCTTATAAGATCATTGT
>JBBSSE010000329.1:0-4096 GCA_038242375.1 Chitinophagales bacterium | reverse complement strand
CGTTTAATCAGTTTCAATGCTTCATTTTCATGTTGCTTATTAACAGAGATATTTTTAAAATTAATTACAATCCCTTTCTCATTTGGATAAAGATGATATTCTGTCCATGCATCATAATTTGGATAGTATTGTTCGAGGTAAATATATTTCTGATCAGCGATTGCTTTTTTGCAGGAGGTCTCAAGTGAAGAACCTGACAAAAAAGAATGCATTATAAAAATGTTATTCCCTAATAATTGTTCTGCAGACCAGCCGGTTAACTCTTCTGCTGCCTGGTTCATATATACATAATGGAATTGCCTGTCTAATACAATGATCGGATCGGAAATACTTTTAACGATAAGACTGTTGATATCCCTTGGGGTTAGGGAAGTTTGTTCAATTATTTGTTTTTCTTCCATTAATTCATATAAAATATATAGAATACTGATTTTCGTATTCAAATATACAAACGAATTGAAACCTAAATAAATTTTATAGAAGAAAAAAGAAACCTGCAAACATGATTATTTCTTTTTTTGGTGAATTAATCATTGATGCGTTACTTTGCCAAACAAATGAAACATTTTAACCACATACATCATCATTTTATCTTACTCCCAGGGTAGGCATTGATGCGTATGTGTAGAAATCATATTTTTCAAAAAAAGGCTTACCGGAGGGTAGGCCTTTTTTATTTTCAAGTTATTTATAAAACTTTTATATGATCAGAATAGCGATTCAAAAATCAGGAAGACTGCACGACGATTCTATTAAATTATTAAAAGAATGCGGCATAGAATTAAATAATGGAACAAAGCAATTAAAAGCGACAGCGTTTAATTTTCCCATGGAAGCATATTTTTTCCGGGACGATGATATAGCTCAATACGTGGCCGATGGAGTGGCGGATATTGGAATTTTAGGGCAAAATATTGTTGAGGAAGTAGAAGAGGATGTGGATACCATTTATAAACTTGGTTTTGGAAGTTGCCGCCTGAGTATCGCGATGCCGAAAGCAGTCGATTATCAATCTGTTCAGGATCTTAATGGCCTGAAAATAGCTACGACCTATCCAAATTTATTAAAAAAATTCCTGGCAAAAAATAGTGTTGAAGGAGAGATTCACACGATAAGCGGATCTGTGGAAATAGCGCCTGGTATTGGTTTGGCGGATGCTATATGCGATCTGGTGAGCAGTGGCAATACACTTTTTACAAATGGTTTGAAGGAAGTGGAAGTGATCCTGAAATCTGAAGCAGTGATGGTGGCCAATAAAAATCTTGACGCGGAGAAAACAGCCATCCTGAATAATTTATTACTCCGGGTCAATGCGGTTAAAACAGCAAAGAATAATAAATATATCATGATGAATGCGCCGAATCACCAGTTGGGAAATATTTGCAAAGTATTGCCCGGAATGAAAAGCCCGACGATTGTTCCGCTGGCGGAAAGCGGCTGGAGCAGTGTGCAGAGTGTTGTGAAAGAAAATGATTTTTGGGAAGTGATTGAAAAATTAAAATCGTTTGAAGCGGAAGCGATATTAGTTGTTCCAATTGAAAAAATGATCTTATAAAAAACAATTTAATGAGCGAAATAATTATAAATCCTGGGAGAGAAAGTTGGAAAGATCTGATTCAGCGTCCTCACATAGATTCCAAAGAGCTGGAGAGTATTGTGTCAGATATTATTCAAACAACGAGGAAAAATGGTGACGATTCTGTAAAAGATTATTCCCAAAAGTTTCATGGCTTTGCTCCGGAAAATATATGGGTGACGGCCGCGGAAATATCGGAATCCGGCAAACAGATAGATCTTTCTTTAAAAGAAGCGATTTTACTTGCCAAAGAAAATATTGAGAAATTTCACGAGAAGCAAATAGAAGCCGTAAACAGAATTGAAACTTCTGAAGGAGTTATTTGCTGGCGCAAAGGTGTGGCTATAGACAAAGTAGGTCTCTACATTCCCGGTGGAAGCGCTCCCTTATTTTCTACTTTATTAATGCTTGCTATTCCGGCAACGATTGCGGGATGCAAAAATATTATTGTCACGACTCCGGCAAATAAATACGGGAATGTAGATGCCGCAGTTTTATTTGTTGCCGGTATTCTTGGCATCTCAAAGATCTATAAAGGTGGAGGTGCGCAAGCAATCGCTGCCCTGGCTTACGGTACACAAACAGTTGAAAAAGTGGATAAGATCTTTGGTCCCGGAAATCAATATGTAACCTGCGCAAAGAAATTGGTGAGTATCGATGGAGTCGCTATTGATATGCTTGCCGGCCCAAGTGAATTGGCAGTATATGCCGATGATACCTGTGTGCCTGAATTTGTAGCGGCCGATCTCTTAAGCCAGGCGGAACATGGAGCAGATAGCCAGGTGGTTTTAGTTGCAACATCATCTAAGATCATTGAGGAAGTTAATGCAGCAATAAATATTCAAATGAGGTCACTTCCAAGAAAAGAGATTATTGGAAAAAGTTTGATCAACAAACGTTTCCTCGTGCTGGAAAATAAAGAAGATGCATTTGATTTTTTAAATGAATATGCACCGGAGCATTTAATCATCGCCTCCGAAAGTGCAGAGAGGCTTGCGAAAATGGTGCGCAATGCGGGAAGTGTTTTCCTTGGAAATTTCTCTCCTGAAAGTGCCGGCGATTATGCCTCCGGAACGAATCATTCCCTTCCTACAAATGGTACATCCAAAACAGTAAGTGGCGTATCCGTGGATAGTTTTGTCAAAAAGATCACCTTTCAAAAATTAAGTAGAATAGGAATCAGTAACATCGGACCTTCGATAGAATCCATGGCCAAAGCCGAAGGATTGGAAGCGCACAAAAACGCGGTAAGTATCCGTTTAAAAAGTATCAAAAAATGAAGGAATTAAATATAGAAAAATTAGTCAGAAAAAATATCCTGGAACTGAAACCCTATTCCTCCGCACGAAATGAATTCAAAGGTGAAGCGTCTGTGTATTTAGACGCGAATGAGAATAGTTACGGATCTCCTTTGCCTGATCGTTTTAACCGGTATCCCGATCCGTTGCAATGGGAATTGAAACATGAACTGTCCAGGATTAAAGGTGTTCCGGCTGAAAATATTTTTATTGGAAATGGCAGCGATGAGGCTATAGACCTTGCTTTCAGGATATTTTGTAATCCGGGAAAAGACAATGTAATTATTTGCCCGCCTACCTACGGTATGTATGAAGTGTGCGCGAATATTAATGATGTTTTGGTAAAAAAAGTTTCTTTGAAAGAAGATTTTCAATTGGATGTGGAAGGTATTCAAAACGCGATTGACGATAATACAAAACTCATCTTTATTTGTTCTCCGAATAATCCAACCGGAAATAATATGAAGATGATGGACATAAAATTTATCCTCAATAAATTTGAAGGATTGGTGATCGTGGATGAAGCATATATTAATTTTTCCAGGCAGAAAACATTCATTTCGGAACTGACGGGGTATGCCAATTTGTTGGTGATCCAAACTCTTTCCAAAGCCTGGGGCCTGGCTGCACTTCGACTTGGTATTGGTTTTGCCTCCGGGGATATTATTGATTTATTCAACAAGGTAAAACCTCCCTATAATATTAATGAAGCCTCTCAATTACTCGCGCTGGATGCATTGCAAGGACATTTGCAGGTAAATAAATGGATCCGTGAAACGGTAGAGGAACGGGGACGGTTAGCCGAAACTCTTTCAGCTTTTTCATTTGTAGAAAAAGTCTTTCAGAGCGATGCTAATTTTTTATTGGTAAAAGTAAAAGACGCGGATAGTTTGTATCAGTACCTGGCTGAAAATAAAATAGTTGTGCGCAACAGAAGTAAAGAAGTTTTATGTGAAAATTGTCTCCGCATTACAGTGGGTACACCCGATGAAAATAAATTATTAATTGAAACATTAAATCAGTTTAAATGATAAAGAAGAAAGTGCTCTTTATTGACAGAGATGGAACATTGATCACAGACCCTCCGCCAAGTTTCCAGGTAGATTGCTTTCCAAAACTCGAATTCTATCCGCACGTGTTTGAGTACCTAACGAAAATTGCCAAAGAGTTGGATTTTGAATTAGTGCTGATCACAAACCAGGATGGATTGGGAACAGATGCT
>JBBSSE010000328.1:0-4100 GCA_038242375.1 Chitinophagales bacterium | reverse complement strand
AGAGTAAGAAATCTTCTCATGTAGTTAAAGTTTTAGTTTATAAAAAAAATGTGGGGCACGAATATCGTGTATGTGTTTTTATTGGCCAAAAAAAAAGTTAATAAAAAATATTAACACCCCATTCACCAGACATTATAATAGTATGATGTGCTGCGTCTGTAATAGAAATAAGATTTTTTTATGAGGCTGGAAATTGATTAATATTTAATAAAATCGAAATTATCGGCCATTTAGCAAGATCTCATTTCGCATAACATAATTATTTTTGAAAAATTTCAAGCAACCCATTCTTTATTTCGTAGAAATCAATATCACTTTTTTTGGTTTTAAAAATCTCCTGATTGAATTAGCTGGTGCAATACAGTATATTTGGCGTTTAACCAGCAACGTGACAATTACAGAGATTTACAATCATTTTATAGTCAATATAAAAGAAACCGGCGCACTGGAATATATCGCCGTTTTTTCGGGAATTATCAGTGTATGGTACTCCCGCAAAGAAAATATCCTTGTATATCCGACAGGGTTAATTAATACCACTTTTTATATTTATCTAAGTTTTAAAGGAAGTCTTTTTGGAGAAGCCACCGTTAATTTATATTATACAATCATGAGTATTTATGGTTGGTATTTGTGGACGAGGAAAAATCAACAAAAGGAACATACTGTAATAATTACTTTTAGTAATAAAAAGGATTGGCTTCAGGAACTTTCCTTCTTTGCAATATTTTACCTGGTGATTTTTGGTGCGTTAAGTTATCTTAAACGAGATTTTGCACCGGGTGCAATTCCCTGGGCAGATGCTCTTGCAAGTTCAAGCGCCTTTACTGCCATGTGGCTCATGGCCCGCAAAAAAGTTAATAGCTGGCCATGGTGGATCGTTACCAATATCACGTCTATTCCACTTTATTTTGTAAAGGATTACGTTTTTACAAGTGTTTATTATATTATACTGCTTGCCATGGCATTCTGGGGATGGGCTGAATGGATGCAAAGAGCGAAGGCTATTACAGTAACAAAACCAGATTATCTTGAAACGACTTAAAAAAATAGTAGCTATCGGGCCGGAATCTACTGGCAAAAGCACACTCTGCAAACAGCTTGCAAACCATTACAATACTGGCTGGGTGAAGGAATATGCCCGTGAATTCATTACCGCTCATGGTGAATATTCCTATGAAGATTTATTGATAATAGCAAAAGGGCAGGTAGAGCTGGAGGATGAGGCAGCTTTGAGGAATGAGGTATCAGGTGTCAGGTATCAGGTATCAGCCAAGAGCTATCAGCTATCAGCTAACGGCTCTGCGCTTTTCATAGATACCGATATGCATGTAATGCAGGTTTGGTGCGAGTTTGTATATAACCGATGCCACAACTGGATCCTAAGCCAGATTGCTGCAAGAGAGTATGATGGCTACCTTCTTTGCAATATTGACCTGCCGTGGGAACAGGATGGAATGAGGGAATACCCGGATAAAAAAGTACGGGAAAAGCTCTATCATTTTTACAAGGAAATGATGATCAACCAATCAGTTCCCTGGGTAGAAATCTCCGGAAATAATGAAGAAAGAATGGAAGCTGCGGTTCGGTTTACCGATAGTTTGTAGTTTTTAGTTCGAAGTATTTCAACAAGCCCCGGCCTGTGTTTTGAGGATAATAACTATTATTTGGAGGAAACAAATGAGTTCCAGTGAAGTTGTTGAAAAAATACTAAGCCAATTTTAACCACAAAGCCTCGAAGAACACAAAGAAAAAATACTGCGTATTTTTTCTTAATCAACCTGAATTCGTATGGGTTCTCCACGGTCCCTAAATTCGTGTCTCACGAATTTCTGTCAATGAATTAGCAGCTATTAATTTTTTAGACCATAAATCAGGCCTTGTTTAAAAATTAGAACAATCTAAACAATCGCGGGCCTTACGATTCGTGAGACACGAATCGGGGCGAACGCAGTGTTCTTAAGAAGTTATATAGAAGTATTCCAACAAGTCGCGACCTGTGTTTTGAGAATAATAACTTTGAGTTTTTCTATGAGTTGAAGTTTGAAAAATTCGTGTAATTGGTGCCTAAAATTCGTGTTTAAACATTGGAGTTATATAGAAGTTCAAAGTTCGGAGTTTGAAGTTCCGAGTTCAACGCGCAGCTTTCAACACAAAGTTTTCAACGCCAAATGCATTCAACCTAAAACCTACTACCTAACACCTACTGCCTATTGAATAATCCTCTGAAAATCCGGATCCTGCTTTAGATTATTCATCTGGCGCATGATCCAGGGATATCTCGAGGAAACCCTTTTTGAAAGTGGTTTTATAGTAAAAACTTTTGGGTTTGGAAGGCAGGCTGCGATCATAGCTGCTTCTTTCGCGGATAAATCTTTGGCGTGCTTTCTAAAATAATGTTGCGAGGCAGCTTCTACCCCAAAAATCCCATCGCCCATTTCTGCTACGTTTAGATACATTTCAAGTATTCTCTGTTTACCCCAGATCTTTTCGATCATAAATGTAAAATAAACTTCCAATCCTTTCCGAAGCCATCCGCCTTTCTGCCAGAGAAAAACATTCTTGGCTACCTGCTGACTGATCGTACTGGCTCCACGCATTGATTTTTTGGTCTGGTTATGCTTCATAGCCTTCTGAATACTTTTAAAATCAAAGCCGTTGTGGTCTGGATAAAGCTGATCTTCTCCTGCTAACACTGCCAATTTAATATTAGCACCCATATTATCATAAGCGATATAATCTCTTTTGAGTCCGTGGCCGGAAAGAGCACTTCCGAGTTGCGTGATTGTAACAGGCGGATTTACCCATTTACAGAATAAAATATACACGATTGAAAGCAGCAGACCATAAAAAATACACTTTAAAAAAAAACGTACAAATCTTGCAAGAGCATTTCCTTTTTTTTTCTTCTTTTTATTACTTAAACCCATTCCTGCACGACTAATTTAAACTGATATAATGTAAGGTGAACTTTTTGCCGATGACCGTTTTTCTACTTCCGGTCTTCATCAATAAATACCCAACAGCAGCGAAGGCTGCGCCGGCAATAACGAATTCCGGCCGGGCATAATACCGGGTATTGGGTTTGGCAAAAATCCAGGAAATTAATCCGGCGGTCGTTAGCACAACCCCGCCACCAAATAATCCGGCACCGGATCCACCCCAGTCAAAACCTTTCCGCTCATTTTCAAAGGAGATAATATCTTTATAATTTACTCCAAAACGATAGTTACCCACTGTATCCAGAAATATCCCCCCATTTGTAAGAGGAACACGTTTTATATCATACTGAACGAGGTAAACCGAGTCATTTCTGATCGACGTTATTTCTGCTTCGTAATACCGAAGGTCAGTGGTAAAATGAATTTCGGTTCCGGGGTAAAATGAGCGGACTGTTTTACCATTTTTCTTTAACACGAGCAGGTCCGACTGCGCCATGCAGGATAAACACATGAATAATATGCATAGTAATATGGAGAAGAAACGCATTTAATTATATTTTTTTTGCAAAAAACAAAACTCCTAATAACAGGACGGTGCCAAAAATAAGCAAGATTAAACCCGAAACTTTATTTATTAACCGAATATTTTTTAAAGTTAGTTTTTTTCGTAGTCTTCCTGCAAGAGTTACTTTAATAATATCTGCAGCAATATTAAGACCAAGCGCCGTAGCAAAAATGATCACCCGATCGCGAAAAGTGTGTGTAATAGCAATAGCTGTAGCAGCAGTAAGCCAAAAAGCCATTACTGCAGGATTTAAGGTATTGAGCAGAAAACCTTGTATGGCCATTTTAATATGATCACTGTTTTTTAATGGAGGCATTGCTTCATCTTCCGGATGCATATGCACTTTCTTTAAAAAGAAATAATACAATCCCATCCCAATAAGAAACGCGCTACCGAGGGAACCGATCAGCATTTTAAAATCCAAAAGTTCAGTGACCCATTCTGAAAACACGTTACTTAAAACAATTAACAAAGAATCACTTATCCATACGCCCACCACAAAGCTAAACCCACCGGATTTGCCGCTATTTATACTATGCTTAATTATTGTAAAAATCACAGGACCTACTGACAAAGCCAGTAACAGTCCCATT
>JBBSSE010000327.1:0-4104 GCA_038242375.1 Chitinophagales bacterium | reverse complement strand
TTGCCATTTATCAAATTTTAGTTGGATTAATTATATTAAATGAGTTTTCTTCCTTAATACATCCGAAAACGAATACTCTTTTTTTCGCGATTGTTCCATTTTTCTATCGGAAACATGGAGATTTTTACTTTCCTCACGATAAGAGGTTTATTCCTTTACCTTAAAATCATATGCCGGTCTGCATCCAGCCTTACCAAAATAAATATCAGAATGGTAAAGGTTAATAAAGAGGATCCTCCATAACTTAATAAGGGTAAGGTAATTCCGATTACAGGTGCTAATCCAACCGTCATGTAAACATTTATGGTCACATGAAAGAATAAGATTGCTGCTACACAATACGCATATACCCGGCTGAATGTGCTACGCTGTCGTTCAGCTAAGAATACGATCCGCAGCATAAACAACATATAAAGCAGGATAACTAACATACTCCCCATAAATCCAAAGTTTTCACCCACAGAAGTAAATATGAAATCCGTGTGCTGTTCCGGCACGAAAGACCCCTGGGTTTGCGTGCCTTTCAAGAATCCTTTGCCCCAAAGTCCACCCGATCCAATGGCAATTTTGGATTGCTTTACGTTATAATTTTCTTTTGCTTTTTTCTTCAGATTAATCTTCTCCAATTCTCTTTTTTCTTCAACGGATAAATGTGCTGTTTCTTTGTCAGGAACAAAATCTACCCCAAAAGTGTTCATAATGCGTTCCACCTGGTACACTTTGAGCACACTATTAAATATATAGGGCACTGCAAACCTTTGAATACTCACACACAATACCCATACAGCTACAATTACAATCAATATTCCTTTATCTCTCTTAATTCCTCTTCTCATTCCGATTGCCACCAAAATAGCAATGACTGTTAGAATAATAGCAAGTGTATTTTTTTCAACCAGGATGGTGGCTATGACCAATATTCCAAAAGAAAACCCGACAATAAGATAAACAGGTGGCAAACCTTCCCGGTACATTGGAATCAAAAAGGCAAAGTAAACGAGGGCTAACCCTGTTTCATTTTGCAAAATTGAAAAGACTGCCGGTGTCAGCACTATTGCCGCAGCTATTAACTGCGAGCGGGGATTTTGAAAATTCGTTTCCGTTCGCGAAAGGTATTTTGCCAATGCGAGGGAAGCAAATATTTTAAACGTCTCTACCGGTTGAAGATTAAAGAAACCAAGGGGAATCCAGGATTTGGAACCACTGATATCTTTGCCCAACACAAAAGTGGCCAGGATGAGTACCATTCCAAAAGCATATCCAATGTTGGCGGTAGCTGTAAAAAATTTACTATCTGTAAGAAGAATAAGAACACCCGTGATACAACCTAAAGCAATGAATAATAATTGACGCGAATAATTTTTATTTAAGCCAATGATATTCTCGAGGATATTATCATTCGGGTTATACTCTACAGAAAAAATACAGAGAAAACCGATACTTACGAAAATAAAATAAAACCAAAGCGTTATCCAGTCCACTCCCTTTGATAAAACCACCTGTTCACGCATAGAATAATTTAATTAGTTTTTTGGTAAAGAATCTATTTTAATAGTCACTTTCGTTTTTTCAGGGGGTAAACCGTCGGTCACATGCCTTGGTTTTAAGCTTTTACCATCATCCCGCAGAGGTGCATTATTTGATGGCTTTTCTGTTTTAATTGTATTTAATTTTCTAAATGTTGCTGAAGTGGTATCATAATTTCCTGCTTTGATAGCAGAATCCTTTGACTTTTGAATCCGGACCTTCTCCCGCTCAATACTTTTAGCGACGCGCGTGGAGTCCTGAACCCTTATGGCATCTAAAATCCTTTTAGGCATCAAATTCATTTTAGATATCGTTTCCACTCTCGCCTTTCTCTCTTTTCCCACAATAGAATCTTTCAGATATTGCTCAATCATTAAACTGGCAATAGGAGCTGCTGAAGTAGAACCAAAACCTGCATTTTCACAAATAACTGCGATGGCTATCCTGGGATTATCTCTTGGAGCAAATGCAGCGAAAAATGCGTGATCTCTTTGTTTTATACCCTTATAATAATTCTCTACAGTACCCGTCTTTCCGCAAACCACTATTCCGGGTACCTTTGCGGATGCTCCTGTTCCACGTTCCATTACACCCTGCATTCCATCATGCACCGCGGTAAATACAGTGTCCGGGATATCCATTGGCTGGTGGCGCATTTTAAAGGAATCCAATAAGCCGTAAATATCTCCCCCATCAATTGAATCAATCATATGAGGGGTTATAAACCATCCTTTGTTAGCGATATATGCCATTACATTAGCCATTTGTAATGGGGTCACATCCACTTCCCCTTGCCCGATACTCACCGATTTGAATGTACAAAAATTCCAGTGCCCTTCTCCATAAATTCTATTATATGTAACCGGTGTAGGAATGTTGCCCCCTTTTTCAGAAGGCATATCAATTCCTAATTTATGCCCTAAACCAACCGCATACATATAATTATCCCAAACTTTCAAGGCGCTATCAACAGATCCGTATTTTGGATTATTGATCGTCCGTTGCATGATATTGGCAAAATAGGTATTGCACGACCAGGTAATGGCCTCTTTTAATTTAAAATTTCCGGGGTCAAGACATTTCATCGGCCTTCCGCACCCATAAAATGCTCCCGTACATAATACGTGGGTATTAGACGTTATGACACCTTCATGTAAAGCCACAAGCGCCTGCAATGTTTTAAAGGTGGAACCGGGTTGATAATAGGCGTTTATAGAACGGTTGAGCATAGGAGACCGCGGATCGAGGGAAATTTCCGCAAAATGGTTCCTCCTTTCCGCACCAGACAAAAGACTTGGTTTATACGTAGGACTACTCACCATAGCCAGTACGCCACCGGTTTGAGGATCAATAGCAACCACTGCCCCCACTTTATTCTGCAGCAGATATTCACCTAATTTTTGCAGATCAATATCCAGCGACATATGCAGGTTGCTTCCCGGAACAGGTGAAGTATCAAAACGTCCATTATCCAATCTATCTGTCAACCGGTTACGGTTATCTCTCTTCCAATATTCAATTCCCCTTTGGCCCATTAGTACTTTTTCATAACTACGTTCCAGACCTGTTCTACCGGCATAATCTCCGGACAGGTATCCTTCGCCTGCATTAGCTTCCAAAAAAGCAGGACTTACTTCCGAAAGATACCCAAGAATATTTCCGGCGGCGTCGTATGGATAATCCCGTACAGGCCTTTCCTGTAAATAGAATGCAGGAATAAATTTATACATGCTTTCATTAAGCCGGGCGACTTTGTCCTGTGTAAGTGATGCTTCAAACACAGATGGCCGGATACTTGTATTTTTGATGATTCCCGTCAACAACCTCTTTCTGAACTCTGCAGTATCTATTTCTAAAATCCTGCAAAGGTTGGCAGTATCCAGGTTAATTCCGCGTATTTTTGACGGAGTAACCATTAAATCATATATAATGGTATTTCGCAAAATCGCTTTCCCTTTCCGGTCAAATAATATTCCCCTGTCAGGATAAACAACCTTTCGGAATTTACCCTGCTCATCGGCCATGATAGAATATTTATTATCCAGTACCTGAAGGCTGAATAATTTGAATATAACTACTGCTCCCATCAGGAGAATCATCGCTATAATGATATTTTTTCTGGATTGATTAAACACAGATGGTTGAATATATTTAGTAAGGTATTAAAGGTGGCTTCCGGATGCAAATTTACCACACTAAGCGGCATTCACCCTATATTTTTGCTTACGGACGAATAATAATTCTGTTAAAAGAATTAATATTAAACTTATTGCAGTGGAAAGTAAGGCTTTTACAAGAAAATAAAAATATCCGCCTGATTGCAGCGCCTGCAAAAAGAAAAGAACGGTGTGATGAATAAAGACCAAAATCGTTACATAGGTAAAATAAGGAGTAAAACCCATACTGCGGATTGATGGTTCGTTATAATTACTCTCTGCACTTTCCCTTGTCATAAGAAGATTTATCAAAAATGGACGTAGATACGCGATCAATACACATGGCACCGTATGCAATCCATATGTTTTTGTAAAACTGTCGAGGGCAAAACCGAGGGCAAAAGCCAGAACCATTTGCATG
>JBBSSE010000326.1:0-4108 GCA_038242375.1 Chitinophagales bacterium | reverse complement strand
TTGCCGAGGGTGTTCACCTCTTCCCATACCGAACAGAGAAGTTAAGCCCCTCATGGCCGATGGTACTGCAATACAATGTGGGAGAGTAGGTAGCTGCCATGATTATTTAAAACCCTTCCGATTTATCGGAAGGGTTTTTTTATGCCCGGTAGTGTAGGGATTAGGGTTGCCAACTTTTTGAAAGTTGCCAATCCTGGTATCACAGGGATATGATTATTTTTGTAGAGCACTAATCCTGAAAGCGTTTTTAAGATATATCTTTTCAAATGAAATTACTCCAGGAGTAAAGTGAAAAGTGTAAAACTTCAGAATTACTAAGTACACATAATTGAATTTGTTACTTTAAGAAAGACATATTTTTAGTTTTGTGGCCTATTATAATATATATTTACGCATTATCAGCAAACTGGAAGAAATATACCTCATCATTAATATAAAGGCTGGCTAATTGGGAATGGAAAAAATATCGGTTCGTGCAAAGCGATTGTTGCTTCTCATGCTAATTCTGCTTGGCTTATATGCAATATGCAGACTACTCTTTATTTATGACAACAGATCTGAATTAAACCTTAGCACGTTTAGTAGTATTTTAAATTTATTATGGGGAGGAATAAGGTTTGACCTTTTTGCTATTGCAATTGCGAATGCATTATTCATTATAATGATATTGTTTCCTGCTCCTTTTACAAGAAATAAGTATTATCAAAAAGTTGCGGGTATCCTATTTATTCTCCTTAATAGTTTGTTCCTCCTGTCTAATTTAATAGATGTTGCTTATTTTCCTTATATTCATAAGCGATCCCAGGCTGATGCTCTACTTTTTATTACCGGTGAAAAGGGTAACGATTTTTTCAGATTACTTCCAACTTTTTTAAGGCAGTTCTGGTACTTGATTTTAGTTTATGTAATATTGGTCTGGCTATTAATTAGGGCATATAAAAAAGTACTAACCATTAAAGGAAGAGTGAATACTTCCTTTAAATCCTATTTGTATTCCTCTCTTTTATTTTTAATTGGAATCGCTTCCACTTTCATAATGATTAGAGGGGGGATACAAGCGAGGCCTTTGAGTATTATACATGCCTCAGAAATGACTGAAGTGAAAAACATTCCCGCAATAATAAACACCCCTTTTTCCATCATAAAAACGATAGGATCAAAAAGAATTGTAGACGGTCAATATTTTTCTGAAGAACATATGCAAAGCCTTAATAACGGTATTCATCTACGAATATCACCACAAGCTTTTTCAAAGGAGAATGTCGTTATTATCATTGTGGAAAGTCTTTCCAAAAAATATTTAGGGTATTTTGGTGGAAAAGCACACACACCTTTTATTGATTCATTGTTTCACCAAAGCATCGTATTTACGAATGCTTTTGCCAATGCAAAACAATCAATTCAAGGTATCCCCGCAATCATTTCTTCAATTCCATCCTGGCAAGATGAACCTTTCATCTTTTCGCCTTATGTCTCCAATAAAACCACTTCATTACCCCAGATTCTTAAAATGCAGGGATACGAAACTTCTTTTTTTCATGGAGGTTTTAATGGCACAATGGGTTTTGATTCTTACTCCAGCCTTGCAGGTTTCGACCATTATTACGGGAGGAATGAATATGGCAACGAAAAAGATTATGATGGTAATTGGGGAATTTGGGATGAACCATTTTTACAATACATGGCTAAAGAGTTGGACAAATCAAAACAACCGTTCTTCTCAACTGTATTAACATTAAATACACACCATCCATTTATCATTCCTGACAAATATAAAAGCAGGTTTAATCAAACCGGGCACCCTATGCTAAACAGTATCGCTTATTTGGATTTCTCTCTTTCCCGGTATTTTGATTTGATTAAGAATAAACCCTGGTTCAAAAATACAATGTTTATAATTACAGCCGACCACACTGCGCCTATTACAGAAAACGAGACTTCTTCTTCAATGGATGACTATAGGATTCCTATTGCTTTTTACAAACCTGGCGACACAACTTTTAAGGGAACAAACCATGCTATTGCAAATCAAATAGACATTAAGCCATCTATATTAAACCTGCTAAATTATCCATACTCTTATTATTCTATGGGCAAAAACCTCTTTGATTCTATTGACAATAGGTTTGCTATTACATACAATGGTGGTATATATCAATATATTGACTCGGGATATTGTTATCAGTTCAACGGAGAGAATGCTGTTGCTTTTTATGATTGGAAATCGGATAGCATGATGACTAATAATCTTTATCGTGGACAAACGAACAGCATATTACTACAGTCTGATAGTAGTCTGAAAAAAATGATTCAATTTTTTAACTACAGTATGATAAATAATAGAATGCATGTGGAAACCATTCAACAAGCAAAGACAAATTAACGTCTGAATCTGAATTAAAAGGATTATTATCTTCAGGTTTTAAATTTACAACTATGAACCTCCAGCACATAATGCTTTTGGCACAAATACTTTGGGATTACCACCACATGAATCATACTCCTGTAAAATCAGATTGTATCCTGGCTTTGGGAAGTCATGATCTGCGGGTTGCAGAACGGGCAGCAGAATTGTATTTGCAGGGCTTGGCTCCTTTCAACATCATGTCGGGAGGCCTGGGAAATTTCACCAAAGAAATGTGGTCCGAAAAGGAGGCAGATAAATTTGCAAAAGTTGCTATTGAAATGGGCGTACCTGAACAGGTCATTTTAATTGAGAACCAATCCACGAACACGGGGGAAAACATTGTTTTCACACAAAGTTTATTAAAGGAAAAAAAACTGGATCCAACAAGTTTTATCGTTGTCCAAAAACCCTATATGGAACGGAGGTCTTACGCCACATTTAAAAAGCATTGGCCCAATAAAAATATCCTGGTAACCTCTCCTCAAATTTCTTTGAACGATTATCCTACGGATGAAATTCCAATGGAAAAAGTGATCAATATTATGGTCGGTGATCTGCAGAGAATTAAACTCTATCCGGATAAAGGTTTTCAGATTTACCAGGAGATCCCGGATGAGGTTTGGGAAGCTTATGAAAAATTGGTTGGATTAGGTTTCTATAAGCACCTTGTAAAGGAATAATGGGGTTGCAAATAGATTATTTTACTATTGGCAACTCCATTATATTAAATTGGAAAATACATTCCAATCTTATAAAACAAATCTCCTCCTATTTCGCCAACTCTGGATACTCATCCGAAAATGAATACGGATAAGCGGATTTATCCACGCCTCTTTTTTTGTTTGGCTCCTTCCCCATGATCCAGTTCATCTGTCCGCCTTTCAATAATTCGGTGTGCCCTATCCAGTTCTTGTTAACAGGTTTACCGTTCAGAGTTATGGATTGGACATATTTATTCTCCTTGCTGTTTGCAGGAGCATTGATAATTAATTTTTTTCCGTTCGGAAGAGAAAGGGTCATTTTCTTAAAAAGCGGTGTACCTAAAACATATTGATCCGTTCCCGGAGTGACAGGATAAAAACCCATGGCGGAAAAAACATACCAGGCAGAGGTTTGACCATTGTCTTCATCTCCACAATAACCATCCGGTGTAGCGTGATATAATTGATCCATTACCCGGCGGATCCAATACTGCGCTTTCCAGGGTTCGCCTGCATAATTATAGAGATAGATCATGTGCTGAATGGGTTGGTTACCATGAGCATATTGTCCCATATTCATGATCTGCATCTCCCTTATTTCGTGGATCACACCGCCATAATAACTATCGTCAAATATTGGCGGAAGAGTGAAAACGGAATCCAACATTGCCACGAACATTTTATTTCCACCCATTAGTTTTTTTAATCCTTCCACATCCTGAAAGACACTCCAGGTATAATGCCAGCTATTGCCTTCTGTAAAGGCACCTCCCCATTTGAACGGATTGAAATCTTTTTGAAAACGACCATCCTGGTTTTTAGGCCGCATTAATTTGGTTTCGGCATCAAACAATTTTCGATAATTCTGCGAGCGTTTCAGGTAAATTTCTATTTCTTTTTTTGGTTTACCCAAGGCTTCGCCAAGCTTCGCAATGGTAAAATCATCATAGGCGTATTCCAACGTTCTGGCGGCATTCTCATTGATATTTACATCATTGGG
>JBBSSE010000325.1:0-4117 GCA_038242375.1 Chitinophagales bacterium | reverse complement strand
CGCTCCGGCCTGACCGTAATTATCGCAGAGCACGAGTGTCTGATCTTTATTTGACAAAGTGGAATAGATAGAATCTACTTTTTCGGCCAATTCTTTCCATCCCAGCATATCTGCATAGTCTTGTGGAATCAAATGATCCTTCCCGTCTTCCCAACGCAGTTGACCCGGTTTCTGATAACGGCCTCTGTGCTTTTCCATGTACTCCGGGGTTTTATTCGGAAACGCAAATAGATACATTGGAATAAAGGATAAAGCCGGAAGGGCAATCGCGACGGGTTTTAAATATTTAAGCCATCCTTTATCTAATTTTTCTGCCAGGAAAACGGAGCCGAAGGCAATATATATCGGGTACAGTCCAATGGCGTAATAATCCTTTGCCCTGAAATACATAAATATGATCAGCGTAAAAACGAGAGCCCAAAAGAATGTCCGGTATTTTTTTAAAGGTGTATAAAATATCAGCGCATATAATCCGCAAATGATCACGATAAGCGAACCGAAAAAGAAACTCAATTGGGATTTTAGAAAACCTGCTCTGTCCACATTCACCAATTGTGTTTCTGCTAATTCTTTCAAATGATGAACTACCGGGAAATCATTTTTATATTGCCAGATAAGATTGGGTAAAATCAATATAAAGGCTAAGAAAACAGAGAAATACAATTCTTTTTTAAGAAATATTCTTCGTTGAGATGTTAACAGTAAGGCGGGTAATAAGCCAGCGGCCAGGAAAACGATATTGTATTTATTCAGGAAGCCGAATGCAAATATTATCGCAGCCATATACAGCCATTTGCTTTCTTCCCGGGTGAAATATTTGATGATGAAAAAATATACTGTCGTCCAGCATAAAACATCGAGCGAGTTGGGTTGATATAAAGTGTTTAATCTTAAAAGAACAGAAAATAAAATACATGTCGCACCTAACATCAAAGCAAATAAATCACCTTTCAATTCCCCGATTGTTTTCCAAACTACGAGGATGGTCATTGCGCCAAAAAGAGCGGGAAAAAACTTCACCCAGAATACTGAATTTCCCAAATGATAAATGAGGAAGGAGATCCAGGAAGTAACCGGTGGCACAGATAAATATCCCCAGGCGAAATGCTGTCCAATATCGAGATGAAGATATTCATCACGTTGTAAATCGTAAACCGGACTTAGTAAAATGTATTGAAGTAAAAATTTTAATCCGATAAATCCAATTAAGATCCATGTTTTTTTATTCATTGAATGGATATAAGATGCTGTAGATATTTTTAACATGATAATGCCGGAAATAGACAAAAAGGACCTGTGCTGACCACTGTTTAAATATGATTTCTCTAAAATTATCTACAATTTCATCATTTATTTTGATTAATTTGAAGATTCATTTTTTTGTAGAAAACAGATTAATCATCGCTAAAATAATCAAACCAAAACTATCGAATTATGCCAATTGAAAATTATAAGGACAGCCTGAAAGAAGCTTTGCAGGCATTGGTAAAAGCAAATGAAATTATTTTTGATTCTTTAGTCAATGTGGAAACACAGGGTGATTTGAACGACTGGAATGCTACGGTGCCTGTAGGTGAAGTGCATCAATTTGATTTTGAGATTTTTAAAAATAGTAGTGATCTGAATGTTCAACTTCTTGTAAAGCTGCTGGAAAATATAGGTGAAACGTATCAGAGTATTCTAAATGTGAATGGACTTGAAATGGATGGGGATGAAGACTGAATTGAAAAGATCATTTTTGGTCATATACTTAATTTTTAAAAATTATTTCTGCAAAAGATTTCTTCTTTCTTTATCTTTCTGTAAAAAAGAAAATGAAACTAAAATCATTTCTCCCGATCATCGGATTGATGCTGCTGGCCTTTTCTTCAACAGCGCAAATTGATAAAGCGGAAACTGCCATTCAAAAGATCATGGCAGAACATCCTGTGGCTGGACTTTCAGTAGCTGTTGTAAAAGATGGTAAATTGTTTTACACACATTCATTTGGGCTGAAGAATATGGAAAACAATATTCCGCTGACTGATGCGTCTTTGTTCCGGATCGCTTCTATTTCCAAATCTTTTACAGTGACTTCTTTAATGCAACTTATCGAAAAGAAAAAGTTGAAACTAACGGATGATGCCAGTAAGTTAATGGGTTTTGCCGTTCGTAATCCGCGCTATCCGGATAAAGTTATTACCTTGGAAATGTTGCTTTCTCATACATCCGGTATTAATGACAGCGAGGGATACTTTACGTTTGACGCGATTGATCCCGCAAAAAATCCTGATTGGAAAAAATGTTATAATAATTATGAACCTGGTAAAGGATATATGTATTGCAATCTGAATTTTAATATGGCTGGAGCTATCCTGGAAAAATATTCGAACGTGCGTTTTGATCAGTACGTCGCGAATCATGTTTTAGCTCCTTTGTCATTACAGGGTGGATATAATGTCAATGATCTTGACACAACGGCCTTTGCCACTATTTACGATTACAATGTGGATTCCTCAAAATTTATTCCTTCGCCTGCCGCGTACGCTCCAAGAACGCAGGAGATCGAAAACTATGTAATGGGTTATAGTACACCGGTTTTTTCACCAACAGGTGGAATGAAAATTTCCGCCCATGATCTTGCCCGTTATATGCTCATGCACATGAATGAAGGCAAGCTTGATGGCAACAGGATTATTTCCCGGAAAAGTGAACATTTAATGCGAAAGCCTCTTTCTGATCAGGAGAATTATGGGCTTGCATTGCTCACTACAAATAAACTTATTCCCGGTGAAACCCTCATTGGCCATACAGGTTCCGCTTATGGATTATTCAGTGCAATGTTCTTTGAACCAAAAAAGAAATTTGGAATTGTTGTGATCAGTAATGGTTGTCATCCCGGATATACAGACGGGTATAATACTGTAATCCGTGAGGTTATAAATTCGTTATATAATAATGTAATTAAGGATTGAATAACAAGAAAATTGAAGAACATCTAACTGCAAATTTTACGTACAGAAGACCCTAATTATTCATGGAACTTTTCACCCCATACAATTTAGTCTTCAATCAAATTATTTTCTGTTAGAAAATCTTATTCTCCTGCCGGCCGTGGAAACTGCGGCCACACACGATCACCCGGCCGATCGTTTGGCAAAGTATTTAATAAGTTATATCGACGCATATCTATCCATCGATGCCCTTCGGCATAGAGAGAATATCTTCTTTGTTTGAGCATTTCAGTGATCAGGGCTGCTTTTGTCATTGCTCCTGAATAGTTCGGAAGTCCGGCAGCATTTCTTATTTTATTTAATGCCTTTACCGCATCTGTGAAACTGGTTGCGCCACCTAATTGAATTTTTGCTTCGGCGTAAATTAAAAGTAATTCTTCATTGCGGATGATTGGAACCGGATCAATATTGGTTTTATATAAATAAAGATCGTAAACTCCTGTGAGGCCGTCCTGTACCACAGGTGTAGTTCGTTTCGCCACTTTATTTAAACGTTTATCGCCTGCTTCGGCATCGGTTATATAGGATATTTGCGCCACTTTTACCTCACCACTTGAATTTAATGGTTCAAATACAGGATTTAAGAAATCTCCACCTGCGGTGGAGTAAATATAGTAAGCTCCTTTTTTCAGGTCTGCATTCATATCAAAAAAAGAATTGCCCAATGCAGTAAGAGCACTGTTCCAATCACTATTATATACTGCCAGTCTCGCTGCAAGAGCGCGGTTAAATTGGGCAAAATCTCTGGCAGTATCGCCGTATATAGTGCTTTTAAAAGGAAAGGGAGTGGAGGCATTAGCTTTAAGGTCTGTATAGGCAGAATCGTTCAAGCCAATAATTCGTTTTAATGCATCAACTCTAGGTAAAAATGGACCAAGCGAATCCGGGTTAGCAACATCAACCCTGATTCCATTATCATACTGAAGATTGTATGCCAATAGCAATTCATAGGCCTTCATGGTGTTTGCATATGATATGCCTATTTTACGTTGTTCATTTGTAATAAGAGCTTTCGTGTTATTTAATCCACTCAATAAAATATTGGCATTTTTAATCGTAAGATAGGCGGAATTATAAGGCCTGGTAGTATAAAAAGTATTATTGTCTAAAATAGCGCCGGCTTT
>JBBSSE010000324.1:0-4121 GCA_038242375.1 Chitinophagales bacterium | reverse complement strand
TTCTAAAAATGAACAGTGGGAGATCACTTTTCATGATAATGCAATCATCGCTACAGCCATCAGCAATAATCAAATGGTTCGGGTTTACACAGGACATTATACAGGAAACAGCATTCGTTTAACCGTTCAAAAAGATTCAGCCGATTCTCAAACTTCCAGAATGACGGTCCGCTTGCAAAACATCAAGGAAAAGGAAATGGAAGGTGAACGGGAAATCATTCAAGAAGGTGGTTGCCGGATCGTTTACGCCCTTCAACTTAAAAAGCAGTAATCAGCAGAACATGACTGCATGGTAAATTATAATTATTAAAATGAGTGTATGATTTTTTTAGCTGATTTGGATTTTTCATTGCCTTTAAAGAACCCTGTGATCATATTTTCCCTCGTTCTTTTCATTATACTATTCGCGCCTATCTTATTAAAGAAAATAAAAGTACCACATATCATAGGCCTTATTTTGGCCGGGGTATTAATTGGTCCTTATGCCTTAAATCTCCTTCGAAGAGATAGCAGTATCGTTCTTTTTGGTACGGTGGGTTTGTTATACATTATGTTCCTCGCCGGCCTGGAAATAGATCTGAAGGAATTTAATAAGAATAAAGGGAAGATTATAACCTTCGGGTTAATTACATTTCTTCTCCCTCTTGTGGTTGGAACTTTAGCTAGCTATTATTTATTGGGTTATGGGATACTTTCGTCTATTTTACTGGCAAGTATGTTTTCTACCCACACATTGGTTTCTTATCCGATAGCCAGTAAATATGGTGTGGCAAGGAATAAAGCTGTTGCATTAACGGTAGGAGGAACCATGATCACCGATATACTTGCTCTTCTTATTCTTGCCGTAATCGCAGGTATGACAAAGGAGGAAGTGTCCTCTACTTTTTGGTTTACGCTGGGAGTTTCTACACTTGTGTTTGTAGGCATTGTCTTTTTTGTTTTCCCAGTCATTATCCGGTGGTTCTTTAAACGGAATGAGGATAGTGTTTCCCAATATATATTTGTTCTTGCTATTGTATTTCTTGCTGCATTTTTGGCTGAAGCAGCCGGAATAGAAGCAATTATCGGCGCGTTCTTCGCTGGCCTTGTATTGAACAGGTTTATTCCGCATTCTTCTCCATTAATGAACCGGATTGATTTTGTCGGAAACGCTTTATTCATTCCTTTTTTCCTGATCGGGGTTGGGATGCTTGTGAATTTTAATGTGCTTTTTAATGGCTGGGGAGCCTTAAAAGTAGCTGGCGTAATTGTTACCGTTGCATTAATAACGAAATATCTTGCGGCCTGGATCACAGAAAAGATTTTCAGGCTTTCCCATGATGAAGGCAGAATGATCTTTGGATTAAGTTCATCCCATGCAGCAGCCACTTTAGCGATTATTTTGGTAGGATACAATATCATCGTCGGTGAAACGCCGGACGGTATTCCGATTCGTTTATTGGATGAAGACATTCTTAACGGAACTATTTTATTAATATTAATCAGTTGTGCTGTCAGTTCCTTTGTGGTGGAAAAAGCCTCTTCGAATATGGCTCTCAAGGAGGAAGAAGAAGCAGCGAATGATCTTGAAACCGATGATAAAATTTTAATTTCCCTTGCTTACCCGGACACGGTATCTGAAATGGTTGATTTTGGTTTGATGTTAAAGCCCGCAAGAAGTAAAATTCCTGTATTTGCACTGAATGTTGTGAGTGATGAAAGTGATGATGAAAGTGCTCAATTCAATGGAAAGAAAATGATGGAAGCAGCCATTAAACAAGGAGCGGCTACGGAAAATATTATTGAACCTCTTACCCGCTTTGATGTGAATGTGGCCAATGCCATTATTTATACCATCAAAGAAAGGAAAATAACGGATGTGCTGATTGGTTTGCATAAAGATCCCACGCAGACAAGTTATTTAGGACCTATTTCAGAAAACATTATCAGCAAATCCGGTGAGACAATTTATATTTATAAACACGTTCAGCCTTTCAACACACTAAAGAGAGTGGTGATTGCAGTGGCCCCAAAAGCGGAATTGGAACCCGGATTTGAACACTGGTTTTTACGGATATCGACCATAGCAAAAACCGGCGGAATGTCGCTCCACTTTTTTGCCGATTCAAATACAATCGGGGAATTGAAAAAATTAAATATCAACTCTCTAAGTCCGGTTGTAGCCACTTATAATTCTTTCAATAATTGGGAAGATTTCTTAATCCTTGGCAGGGAATTAAAACAAAATGATTTTTTTGTAATCGTTTCCTCGAGGAAGGATCAGATATCTTATATGCCGGAGTTGGAGAAACTTCCTTATTACCTATCCAGGTATTTTACGAATAATAGTTTTATAATCATCTATCCGAAACAATTGATTGCGCAAGCTAAACAGGAGAGTGAACCCGATCATTTCCTGTTAGAAGCATTTGCAGACCAGGTTAAGGTGGTTAATAAAGAAGTAGGCAAAGCAGGAAGCTTTATTTCAAAATGGTTTAGAAGAAAAAAAGAAAATTGATCATTGTTTTACCGGTCTGGTTTGAAAAATATTTCCGTCTGAACTAATAAACCTATTAGCTGAAAGTGGAATTCATTGGAAAAAGAAAAACGAAACTGTTCACTTTAAATCCTGAAAAAGCAATAATTAATTTTTAGTTTTTCAGAATATAACGCCTACTTTTGCAGCTATTCAATCACGGTAAAAATCTATGAACATGGTCAATACAAAAGAAGAAGAAAAAGTAGCCTATATAGGAGTTATTCTTGTTACAGCCTGCCAGATTATCGCTCTGCTTTTTTTCTATGTTATCAATATTTAAGTTTTTTAGGAACTAAATATCAATACATTTATTCGGAAATTCCCTGTAAGTTTTTTTATAAAAAAGAGTTACAGGGTATTTTTTTGCGATGAAGCCAGTGATTATAATGTATGGAATTACCCCGAAAATCTGTGATCTATGTTTTGAGAATAATATTTTGCAGTTGTAATGCCGGTCGGGACGCTTGGCTTTCAGCGGCCTGAACGATTTTTTGGGCAACCTGAACGATTTGCTTCCGGCATTCCGGTCAGTTTTTAAAATTCGTGTTTGAACTTTTTGCGGTATATCTGAGGTTTATGAATAATAACTTTGAGGTTTTAATGCCGGTCGGAACGCTTGGATTTCAGCGGCCTGAACGATTTTTTAGGCAACCTAAACGATTTGCTTCCGGCATTCCGGTCAGTTTTAAAATTCGTGTTTGAACTTTTCGTGATATATCTGTATTTTGAGAATAATAACTTTGAGGTTATAAATCAGTTCACGGCTTCCTAACACAGACATTCAAATAAAAGAAATGGACCACCAAGGCTCGAAGTACACAAAGGGAAAATACTTCGTATTTTTTGGACGCAAGTCAATCCTTAAATCTAAATGCGTTAAGCCTGGAATGAATTCTGATTTGTAAAGTGACGAATAAACCATTCATGGAATCGTTCAGACGGGGAGATTATAAAATCCACTTCAAATCTTGCCAATTCCCATAAAATGATTTACTCCCATTTATCATTTCCAAAACCCTGAAAGGGTGAAATGATTATAATATCATTAGCCCGGCAAGAGCCAACCCTGAAGGGTGACAGAATCTTTCGGCAAAACGGCAAGAGATATTTTTTAGAGGCAATTTCTCAAAACGTTATATAGTAAGTATCCCAACAATTCGTGATCTGTGGTTTGGGAATAATAACTTTGAAGTATACAGAAGCTGAAGTTTAAAATTCGTGTAATCCGTGCCTAAAATTCGTGTTTAAACTTTTCAAGGTAATTTAAATCTACGTAGTTTCATAAACAAATACATCCGGTGCAAATAGTATTGCACCGGATGTATTAATATAAATAAATAAAAATTGACGTTTAAATCCTGCTTTACAATTCTATTTTAGCTTTACCTTTTCCGTAATATGCATTTAAAGAATCCAAAACTTTCGTCGTGTCAGTAAGCGGGCGTGTAAAGGGTTCTGCAACTTTATAGATCACAGAATCACTGGTATATAAAATAACCTGGCGGCCATACGTTTTCAAATTAGCTAAACGGGTTTCTGCAAGAGGAAGGCTGTAATATTCGTTCACAACGGCTTTAAAAGTAAAGCCATCTGAAGAGGGAGG
>JBBSSE010000323.1:0-4151 GCA_038242375.1 Chitinophagales bacterium | reverse complement strand
TCAATAAGCAGTAAGGATATAGAAGATAGGGCAAATACTAATTTGTTGACTTCCATACAAGGTCTTGTTCCCGGAGTATCTATAATATCGCGGCCGGGCCAGACCCCTTCTATTAATTTTCGTGGTAGGGGAAACCTTGGCACATCAGCACCTTTATTTGTAATTAATGGTGTCATTGCAGATCAAAATATTTTTTCCAGCCTCGATCCCAATAGCATTGAGTCCATTTCTTTTTTGAAAGACGCTGCTTCAGCATCTATTTATGGTTCGCGTGCAGCCTATGGTGTGGTACTTGTAACAACCAAGTCGGGTAAAAAAGGTAAGATGGACATTTCATATAACACTTTAGTGGGTGTAAAATCTCCGACTTATTTACCGGATATGTTGAATTCCTGGGAATATGCTGAATTACTTAATGAAGGGCGTAAGAATCAAGGTCTTTCTCAACTATTCTCTGCGGATCAAATTGAAAAGTTTAAGAATGGTTCAGAACCTGATGAATATCCAAACTCCCGGTGGTTCGACCTGGTGCTTGACAAAAGAGTAATTACTACTCAACATTCCCTGAACTTTAGTGGCGGTACGGAAAAGACCCGTTATTTCACCGGTCTGGAATATCTTTATGATGATCAGTTTATGCCCGGACAAAGCAATAAACGCTATAACTTACATTCACGGTTAACGTCGGATGTAACTAGCTGGCTTACCCTAAACACAGATATATCTTATATCAGAAGTCAGTTTGACCAAACGAATGGTGCAACTTCAACCTATCAAATGCAATTTGAACCACCTACTGTGGTGGGCCGTCAGTCAAATGGAGAATGGGGAACGGTTGCCGGAGGTACCCGCGCTACTCAAACCTATATTAATTATAATCCTTTAAGAGCTCTAAGCAGGAATGACTGGGCGCATAATAATACTGCTAATACAATTTTTGATCTTGGTTTTGATTTGAAACCAGTTAAAGGGCTTATCATAAGAGGACAGGGATCTTACACAAACATTGAAAATAAATCTAAATCCTATACAGCCCTACAGGATAACGTAAAAGATTTTATCACCAATAATGAAATCCCGGGTACTGGTAATAATATAAACAAAATGAGTCAGTCCTGGGGGAACACCAGCCGCCTGCTATTCACAGCTACAGCAAAGTACGACTGGTCAAATTACGAGCATAATTTTTCAGTTTTGGGTGGTACATCTTATGAGCAAAATCAATTTGAAGGCTTGTCTGCTTCACGTAAGAACTTCCCTTCGGATGCACTAACTGATATATCAGCAGGATCAAATGCGCCGGAGGATATTACAAATGGTGGAGGAGTTTCTGATTTCGGACTTAATTCTTATTTCGGAAGGATTAATTATAGTTTTTTAAACCGCTATTTATTTGAAGCCAATATCAGGACTGATGGTTCTTCGAGGTTCTATAAGAATAATCGTTGGGGCGTTTTCCCATCCGTTTCAGCAGGCTGGATAGTGAGCAATGAAACGTTCATGGATAACGTAAAATGGATCAATCTTTTGAAAATCAGAGGCTCTTACGGTGCTCTCGGCAATATTAATAATGTAGGGAACTATGACTATTTCCAAAATTATAATAATAGTTTAAACTACAATTTTAATGGCCAGGCAGTAGCTGGTATATCAGAGTCCCAACCTGCCAATCCTAACTTAGGATGGGAACGGGTAGCTATCACAGACATCGGATTAGATCTTGAGTTTATGAACCGTAAACTAAGTCTATCCGCTGATTATTACTTTAAAAAAACAAGCGACATTTTGTTAGCTTACAACGTGCCGGTTGAAGTGGGAGTAGTTAGCAACCCTTCACAAAACATAGGCAAGTTAGAAAACAAGGGCCTTGAGTTTGCTTTGAATTACAAAAACAAAGTTGGAAACTTTCGCTACAACGTAAGTGGGAACATGGCATTTAATACGAATAAAATAACCGATCTCGGTGGTTCTGACAATATGATTTATGGAGGTGGAGATATAATACAGTACATATATAAAGTAGGTCAACCAATCGGATCATATTATGGATATAAGACCGACGGACTCTACACGCAGCAAGAAATTGACAAGGGCGAATATTATGTGTTTGGCCGTATTCCTAATGCAGGAGATATCAAATATGTTCCTCAAAGATCCAAGGTAGCCTGGGGAGATAAAATAACAGGAGATGATCGTGCTATTATAGGAAATGATGTGCCAAAATTTTCATATGGCGTATCTATAAATCTTCAATATAAAAATATTGATCTTTCAGTCTTTGGCCAGGGGATTAACGGTGCAGATGTTGCTTTTGAAAATAATACCTACATGGCATTTTTTGAAGGAGGAAATTCCAGAAGATTTCACCTGCAAAGATGGACAACTGAAAATCCTGACCCGAATGCCATTTACCCAAAAATATATGGAGGAGGTTCATTAGACAACTATAACCGTGTAAATTTTTCAGAATATCAATTGTTTGATGCTGATTATTTCCGGATAAAGATGATTTCCATAGGCTATAGCATCCCGGAAAAAATCATTTCCAAATATAAAATTACTTCAACGAGGTTCTTTATCAACCTGGAGAACATGTTCACTATCCGGGCAGATAAAAAAATGAAAGACTTTGATCCGGAAACTGCGAGCAGTCGCACGTTGAGCATAGGTACAAAAACAGCATCAATTGGTATCAGTCTGAATTTATAATGAATCAATTATTAAAAAATTAAATAATGAGCAACTACATAAATAAAATAATTCTTGGAGCAATACTTCTCGTTGTATTTAACTCTTGTGCTAAGAAATTAGATCTTTTACCTCCATCTGCAATTGTAGCAGAAAACTTTTGGAAAACCGAAAAAGATGCATGGCTGGGTTTAAATGCATGCTATAGTCAGCTACCCGGCTGGGATGGATATATAGAAATGGCTTCTGATAATGCACACAGCCAGAAGTCCTGGGAAGGACCTTATGAAGCGATTCAAACAGACGCAATAAGTAACGCAGACGATATGGGATATGATTTTACAACCGTCCGTCTTACAAATAATTTTTTGGAAAAAGTAGATGCCTGTAAAATGGATGATAATTTGCGTATAAGAATGAAAGCTGAAGCCCGCTTCCTACGTGCATTTGCTTATTTGCGGCTCACTGCACTTTTTGGTAAAGTGCCCATAATTACCACTGTTTTGCCGTATGACGCGCCACCAGTACCCCGCGACCCTATCGAAAAAGTTCAAAAATTCATTCTTGATGATTTGTCAGAAATTGCTGAAATACTACCACAAGAATACGATGGTAGTTACATTCGCGAAAAAGGCCGGATTACCCGGTCGGGAGCATTAGCATTAAGATCCAGGGCAGCTTTATATTTCAATAATTTTACTGAAGCCGAAAAATCAGCAGGCTTAATAATATCTGAAGGGCATCATTCATTATTTCGTATTACTACCCTCAATGCTGCACAGCTAAAAGAGGCAAATGAAATGGACCAGTATATTGACTTTGCGGCAAGAGGAATCAACAAAGATAAATTTATTAAAGGGATGTATAGTTATGAAGCATTATGGCATGCACAAAATGCAAGCTCTGACAATCCGGAATATGTTGTAACGCGGGGCTATATAGCTACTGAAAGCCAAAGTGACTTTCAACGATATACCTATATTCGTCCTAGTCAACTCGTATCAGGGTACAGTTCTTTTACTCCTATGCAGGATTTAGTAGATACCTATTGGGATGCTGATGGCAAAACAATCAGGCCATTGATAGCGAAAGACTCCAGAGCTGCAAATCTAAAGGTGATAAATAATGAGGTCACCGGATTGGACCAGGTTGGCTACATAGCTAAAGTGGCTACTTTAAACTTAAAAAACTATTCATACATAAATGAGTTCCGTAATAGAGACAGTCGTTTATATGCATCCATTCTTTTCCCTTTCAAAGGATGGCATGAAACTGATTTTTCAGGACCATTTTATTATCAGTGGAATAATGCTTTTTATAATAACGGCAATGAATCAATGACAGGCTACAGTTGGCGTAAAATAACTTCTCTAAACTCTTCTTTTCAACCCTATGCCGGAGAAGGCTGGGCTGCAGAAGATTTTCCCACAATCAGGTATGCAGAAATATTACTAACCTATGCG
>JBBSSE010000322.1:0-4188 GCA_038242375.1 Chitinophagales bacterium | reverse complement strand
ATTCCAAAAAACATAAAAATTCCTGCCAGCCCAAATCCGTATGACCATCCAAAATTCTCACCGAGGTATCCACACAGCATCATTCCAAAAAATGCTCCGGCATTTACACCCATGTAAAAGATGGTATATGCACCATCTTTTTTTGATTCACGGGTTTTATACATTTCAGAAATTATGGAAGTGATATTCGGTTTGAAAAATCCGGTTCCTATAACTAAAAATGCGAGCCCTATATAAATAGTCGCTGTAGTTTCCACAGCCATAGCCACATGTCCCAATGTCATGATAATACAACCTATGATTACAGCAAGCCGGTATCCCGTTATCTTGTCCGCCAGCCAACCACCTACAATTGGTGTCAGATACAAAAGTGAGGCATATGTACCAATCAGAGATAATGCATGCTCACGGGGCCAGTCCCATCCGGGATTATCGCTTAATATCGGAGCAGTAAGGAAAAGGATCAAAAGGATGCGCATTCCATAAAAGGAAAACCGTTCCCACATTTCGGTAAAAAATAATATAAAAAGCCCGGCCGGGTGTCCTAAAACCTTATCTTTAAAAAGGTTTTCAATATCTGTATTCATGTCTTATGCCTTTTATTTATGTTTTTTTAAGCGTTTTAGTTGATTTCTGAATTGGCAAGTTCAAATTTTTCCTGCTCCATAATGACTACTTCCTTGTCTTCAGCACCATGCGTAAGTTTTTCGAGTCTATTTCTAACCAGCAAAACCAGTGCACCGAAGATCACACAGAAAAGCGCGATTCCGGTAAATATGGTATATTCTCCAAGTTTGGAGGCAGATTCACCAAGCATGCCTGCCAGTTTGTTTCCAAAACCAGTCATTGCAAAATAAACTCCCATCATGAGAGAGGCATATTTCAAAGGAGCCAATTTGGTGATATATGAAAGCGCTACAGGAGAAAGACAAAGTTCTCCGATGGTATGGAATAAATAAGCTAATACCAGCCAATACATAGCGGACGAGCCGTCAGTGTTATATTGTACAGCTGCACCTGTCATAAAAAAGAAACCGAATCCCATAATCATCAGACCAATACACATCTTGAAAAGAGAAGTGGATATCTTTCCTTTCAGCTTTCTTTTAGCCCAAAACGCAGCGATAGTAGTACCAAATATAATAATGAACATCGCGTTTAATGATTGAAACCAGGAGGCGGGCACTTCCCATCCAAAAAGAATCCGGTTGGTTTTTTCTGAAGCATAAATATTCATTAATCCACCTGCTTGTTCAAAAGCGCCCCAGAAAATAATTACCAGTATAAAAGATATGAAAAGCACAACCATCCTGTCCCTTTCAACTTTGGTTAGTGGTCTTTTCATCGCAGCTTTCTCTTCGGGGTCAATGGATTTATTAGTATTATTCCCTACGTATTTCAGGTATTTTTGTCCAGCAAGGTACTGGATCAACCCAAGGGCCATTCCAATTGCTGCAAGGCCAAATCCATAATGCCAGCCATATCGCTCACCTACATATCCAACAATAATACTGGCCAGGAAGGCACCGACATTTATCCCGATATAGAATATAGTAAATCCCTTATCTCTCCTGATATCTCCAGGTTTGTAGAGTCCGCCCACCATCGTGGAAATATTCGGTTTCAGCATTCCTACTCCTGCGATAATCAGACCTAATCCGGTATAAAACGTCCACATATATTGAAAGGAAAGGATTCCATGGCCGGCCACAAGTAAAATTCCTCCTACCAACACCGACATCTTCTGTCCTAAAAATTTATCTGCAATCCAGCCACCGGGAATTGAAGCCACATATACCAGCATCGTATAAGTTCCATATACACTGAGCGCCTCGGCATTCGTCCAACCCAAACCCGGATTAGCACCTTGTGCACCTGCTATAAGATAGAGCACCAATATGGCACGCATCCCATAATAGGAAAACCGTTCCCACATTTCTGTGAAAAACAGGATATAAAGTCCGGTTGGATGACCAAACAATTCCTTTTGCTTATTAAAATGAAGTGTATCTATCATAAATGTTTAGATATTCGTTTGTGAAGTGATGTTTTTTGAATTGTATTTTTAATAAAAAGCAGTTATTATCAGAGAAAAATTTCAAAAAGTGAAAATAATAATTTTCTGTGGTCAAGATTACTAAAAAAAAAGGAATAAAACCTTCTTTATTTTACCAACGTAAAACACAACAATTGTTTCAATTTTAAGTTATCTCTTAAATCTTTTACCTGGAAACTCTTGTTTGAACCCCATTAAAAAAAGTAAATTACTTTCTGAGAGCAGAAATAATGAAAGTATTTTTTCATTTTAATTTGTTCATTATCATTTTTTTTCCAGAAAACAGGTTTATTTAACAACAAATGGTCTGGACATTTATACTAATTAAACAATAAACAATACATTTGCGCTATGGTAAACGTAGAGAACATGGAGTATAATACTACCCGAAATCATTTAATCATCAAAGAATATGGCCGCCATATTCAAAAAATGGCTGAATTTACTGTTTCATTGGAAGATAAGGAGGATAGAAATAGAAATGCATATTCTATTATTGAATTAATGGCACTTTTGAACCCACATGTAAAATCAATAGAAGATTACAAACATAAATTATGGGATCATTTACATATCATCACAGATTTTCAATTAGATGTGGACAGTCCGTATCCTAAACCAACAAGGGAGAAAGTAAGTGCACGTCCGGAAAGAATGGCTTATCCAAAAAGATATCCTAAATACAACCACCTTGGTAAGAATATAGAAATCGTTATTGATAAAGCCCTCAATGAAGAGGATGCGGAAAAACGCCAGGGATTTGCAAATTCCATCGCTTATTATATGAAACTTACGTATAGTAATTGGCATAAAGAATTAGTTCATGATGATAATATTCAAACAGAATTGAATGCAATTACAGATGGCGAATTAGAATTTAATTCACGTCCGTTTATCAAGCACCGGGTAGATACCAGCAGGGAAGAATTTGTAAGCAATATAGGAAAGCACCGTAAGAGTTTTGGTGGAAGAAGTGGTGGAGGTGGACGCAGTAATAGTAACCAGGGCGGAAGTGGAGGCGGAGACAGAAGCCGGGATAATAACAGAAACAATAGAAAATTTGGCAAAAAAAGATATTAAAATAATCTTCAAAGAATGTAGAACCCTGGTTAAAGCCGGGGTTTATTTTTTAAACAATAAACAAAATCCAGGATGGGTTCTTTCGTAGTTAAAGGAGGCAAAAAGTTAAAAGGGGAGATCACTCCGCAGGGAGCAAAAAATGAAGCATTGCAAATCATTTCCGCGGTGCTGCTGACCAAAGAAAAAGTAACCATCAACAACATTCCCGATATCATTGATGTAAATCTTCAAATTGAATTATTGGCAGACCTGGGAGTGAAAGTCAATAGAATCAACCCGCACTCCTGCACTTTTCAGGCAGATGATATAAATCCGGATTACATTACTTCGCCTAATTTTAAAAGCAAAATGGGCATGCTTCGCGGAAGTGTAATGCTTGCCGGGCCAATGCTTGCCAGGTTTAAGAAAGCATTTGTACCAAAGCCGGGTGGCGATAAAATTGGCAGCAGAAGACTGGATACGCATATTATGGGTTTTAAAAAACTGGGTGCTCACTTTGATTTTGACGAAGACACTTCATTCTTTAAATTATATTCTGACCAATTAAAAGGAACTGATTTAATACTCAATGAACCCAGTGTAACAGGTACGGCAAATTTAATAATGGCAGCTGTATTAGCAGAAGGAATCACCACAATATATAATGCAGCCTGCGAACCTTACATACAGCAACTTTGCAAAATGCTCAATAAAATGGGCGCAAAAATTTCGGGAATCTCGAGTAATTTATTAACCATTGAAGGCGTAAAAGAATTGGGTGGAACCTCCCATGAAATTTTACCTGACATGATTGAGGTAGGTTCATTTATTGGCCTTGCCGCTATGACACAAAGTGATATTATCATTAAAAATGCAGGCATAGAAAATCTGGGAGTTATTCCCGCAAGATTTGCACAGTTGGGAATAAAAATGAATTTCAACGGAGATGATATCCATATTCCTGAACAGGATATTTACGAAATCGACACGCATCTCGATAGCAGTATGCTCACCATTTCTGATCATCCCTGGCCGGGACTAACGCCGGATCTGCTAAGTATTATTTTAGTAGT
>JBBSSE010000321.1:0-4215 GCA_038242375.1 Chitinophagales bacterium | reverse complement strand
ATAATACCTTTTTCGAAATTTGATCCACCCAATAAAAAATATACTCCGGGTATATGTTCTTGAAAATAGGCAAAATCATCTCCCCGCCCATCTGGTATTGCGCCGTACAAAGGGATAACCTTGTCCTTTCCGTAAATAGAAGAAAGACTTTTTATTGCTTTTATTGTAAGCTCTTTATCATTTGAAATCACAGGTCTTTGAAAGGAATATTCAATGTTAATTAAATTCTTGGAATATTTCGATGCACTTATTTTTTGCTTTATCAAAGGTAAAATGGAATCCATTTTCTTTTTGTCACTTGAACTTATCATGGTGCTAATGGATATTTGATTATCTGTTTTCTCAACAGTAAAATCGGGATTCACCGTTCTGTAATCCTTATAAATTGTATTTGGATTTCCCAGGCCTATATTTGGGTCTAATAAATTTTTAGTATCCCAGAATTTACTGTCAGGTTGTACATTTTGAAGGTTTGAAATAAGTTTTTTGGTGAATTCAATTTCGGCTTGATTATCCTCCGATTTTTTATAAGAAACTTTGATGATTTTATAATCTGCGAATAGCCAATCAGGCCTCGTGGCTATTAGACCTTCGGGCATAGGCGTTATGTGGGAGGCGTAAATTTCATCCGGTTTAATTATTTTAAATAATCCATCGTCAATCATGGCTTTTGCTCCTTTATAATTTTCTTCTGAAGGTTGAAAAATAAAATAAACTGTTCCGTTAAGATTTTCTTTCAAACCTGATAAGACCTCTGCAATTCCAAGGGCAGTCGTAGCGTTTACATCGTGTCCACAAATATGCCGTACACCTTTATTTTGTGATTGAAAATCTAAAACATCCGGAATGTTCGATGGTAATGCATCTATATCTGCCCGCCAGGCAATTCGTTTCCCTTTTTTGTCACCATTTAAAATGCCAACAACACCATATCCGCCAATATTTGTTTTAACTTCTAATCCCATTGCAGTTAAGTATTCTGCGATTTTCTTTGACGTTCTTTTTTCCTGTCCTGACAATTCAGGATGGATATGAAAATCTCTTCTGATTTTTTTAAGCTATCAAAAATGGAATTTGTCCGTTATTGTACCATTTTTTGTAAAGGAAAATCTTTCGCCGGATTTTGTCCAATTACAAATAATCCGATGAAAAGGAACTGTGTGGTTAAAATGATTTTCAGTGATTTCTTAAGTTTAGTCATTTGTTAAATACTTTTTATGAAGTAATGTCTCAAAGATGCGCTTAAAATTTCTTGTGTACCTGACACATAAGTGACAAAATTACTTTTTGGCAATTTTATTTCTTATTCTGCTCAATGATTGTCGCTCTATACCCAGGTAAGTGGATAAATGAGTCAGGCTTATCCTATTGATCAGGTGAGGGTTTTGATTGATGAAATTCAAATATCTTTCTTCTGCCGTTTCAAATAAAAAACTTTCGACCCTGTCGGTTTGAATGGTTAAAACCTTCTCTGCTATTAACCTTCCATACCTTTCACTGTTTTTGAATTTCTCATACCCTTGTTGAATTTGATCGTAAGATAATTTTATGATGATGGATGGTTCAGGGCACTCAATAAAATATTTTGAAGATTTTTGCCTGATAAAAGCAGGATAGTCTGTGGCATAGTTATTTTCATGTATAAAAGATGTAGTGATTGTTTTGCCTTCATTATTTACATAGTATCTTCTTAGTAGTCCACTGCAAACGAATCCCATTTCTTTTTGATCCTCTCCGCTTTTAAAGAGGAATTCTTTTTTACGATAATCCTTTATAGTAAGATGGAGCGTATAAAGTTTATTTCCTCAGCCGTGGATTGGGTAAATAATTTTAAATAAGAATCGAAATATTTTTGAAATGCTTCTTTCACGTTTTACTTTTTTATCCTGATGTTAAAGTTAGGACCTAAGGTCAGGGATAATCAGAATTATTCGTTGCAATCACTGCATGCAAAGCAGTGCATCAATTAAAAATACCAACCAGATCTTTCATTTTGTTATCCTGAGAAAAAATCAGACTAATTGAAAAATATAATTGGTATTATCTGAAAGTCTTTTGTCTTTCAAATCGGTTTTATTCCGATTCGATGAATGACTCAGATTTTTAAGAACGGGATTTTCTACGTTTTATTCTTCCTCGTGTTTAGTTCCTTTGCAGTTTTCCTTCTGAATGATCTTTAATTCCGTTTGGTTTCCATTTTCGTCCAGGATGTATTCCATCCCGAAATTGTTTCAAGTCCTGTCTTCAAGGCCTGGATTTGGGGCGAACAAATTGTATCTTAATTTTAGATTCGGTTCAAATTCCAATACTGTTCCACATTGTTCAAAAATCTGACCTTCGGAAGCCGATTTGAAGGAGATCTTTTACGCTAACCTTCCAATTCGTTTTCAAAATGTTCTGTATAATTGTCGATAAAAGAGGTTTTTTAGAAGCTTTGTCCCCTAAATGTCTTTTTATGAACGTTTTCAGGAAGTCCGCCCAATCTAACTTTGAAATGCGCTTTTCAATTTTCCCTGGTAAATATTTTCCGTCGGATAAGTCTTTAGTCTTAGAATAAAGACGAAAAAGTTAATAGCAATTTCATTTATCATCGCAGAAATTATTACAAGGAAATTTTCCCCTCTACTCCATCATCCATCGATGCACCGCTAACGGCAGAAACCGCAATTTTTAACAGAGAAACCATTTTGCCGTGAACTGTATCCCAATAATATACATCGCTGGGAATAATTTTAATCAGGCTGATATCAGGATCTTTTTTTCCATCTTTGAACCACGCCTTTGCGAACATACTCCACACTTCATCTATTTTTTTCTGATCCTTTACAATAGTTGCTTTTCCACTAACGCTTAGAAAATGGCTATCGCCACCTTTTGCATAAATGAGTTGAACCTTATCATCGTTTTTTATCTCATTATTTTTATGACTTTCTACATTACTCATAAACCAAAGGTTTCCTTCATCATCCACATCTGCAGTAGCCATCGGTCTTGTATTGAAGGGAATTTCAGTCGTGTTTGTACAGAACATGCACGTTTTAATATCTTCCACAAGTTCTTTAATTTTTTTTATCGCTTCTTCGTTTTGAAGATTTTTGGTTTGTCCCATAGTACTATTTTTTTTTATAAAAAAGGAATAAATACTATGCCAAAGAATCAGCTCGAATACCCTTCATCGATCTATTCGTAAACTATTCCTTTCCTTAAACGGAATTCAATGAGGAGTTAACCTTTTCAATACATAAACGAATAATATAAATTTTATTAATTTGGAAACAGTCTATTCTAATTTTTTAATAGTAAAAAAATACTACAAAATGAATGACTGAAGAAAAACACAAAAGGCGAAGGAAACAGTATCACCCGTTTAAGAAAACAGGAAATCAATAAAATAAATAAAGCTATCAGGCAACATCCTTTAAATGCATTAATTTGCCCCTTCATTTATAATTGTTCGTACATGTTTGAACTTCTTTCAAAAAGTTTCAAAGAAAAGACTTCCATTTCCGATGAAGAATTTGAATTTGCTAAAACCCTATTTCTTCCTAAAAAACTCCGCAAAAAACAATACCTGCTGCAGGATGGAGACGTTTGTAAATACACGGCATTTGTAGAAAAAGGAATCTTGCGCACTTTCACGATTGACAGCAAGGGGAATGATCATGTGCTCCAATTTTCTATGGAGGGATGGTGGATTGCAGACCTATACAGCTTTTATACAGGGGAAATATCTCCTTATAACATTGAAGCTCTCGAAGATTGCGAATTACTTTTGATCACGGAACCTAATTACGAAATCTTATTAAATAAAATTCCTTTACTGGAACGTTATTTCCGCATCCTTATTCAAAATAATTTAATAGCCACTCAACGAAGATTAATGGATTCCATGAGTGTACCCGCAGAAGAAAAATACCTCAAGCTTATGAGGAACTTTCCGCACAGTCTTCAACGTATTCCACAACATATGATCGCATCATACCTCGGTATCACAAGAGAAACACTAAGCAGGATCCGGGGGAATGTTGCAGGTAAAAAAGCCATATAAGTTTCCAGATTGAACTCCGCTCTATCATTAGAGTTCCTCCATTATTTACCCTGATAAATCAATCTCCTCTCCTTTCTTTCTTCCGGATTTTTTCCTCAAGGAGAAATAATCTATTGCCCAATCCACCGTTCTATTTGCCCATTCATTGATCTGGATCAATGCTATTT
>JBBSSE010000320.1:0-4232 GCA_038242375.1 Chitinophagales bacterium | reverse complement strand
TTCATCTCTAAATTTTTTATGGCTTAAACTTTGAATATATTTGGCAATCTTTTTCGTCAACATGGCTCTACATTATGAAAGGAATCCTACTCCGTAAAATACCTCAATATTATTATTTAATGGCTTTTATAGCAATCGTCGTCTTATCGGGATGTTCGACTGCTAAAAAATATTCAGGCATTACAGGTGTTCGAAATTATCCACATCACAAACCATTCATTTTTAAAAACAATATTGATTTAAAGTCCGAATCTGCTTCAAAAGATGAAAAAATTCAAATCAAAAGCAGATTGAATAACCAGATAACCGACAGTGCCCGCGTCAAAATTAAGGATGTTGCGTTTATCTTTCACACGATTAACCGGCCACCTGTATTTGACACTGCAAATATTTTGAAATCTGCCTTAAATATGGAGGGTTCATTAAAAAACCTGGGCTACTACAATCCACATGTTGAATTCAAGTTTGATACCGTGATAAGGGATAATGGTGCCCAACAAAGAATCATTACCTATTATGATGTTGTTACGGGCAAACGCACATTGGTGGATACTTTGGCGTATCTTTTTGATCAGCCGGAGTTAGAAAGACTTGCGATAAAATCTAAAAAAGAAACCTTCTTACCAAAGAATGCTCCTATATCTAAAAGTGCGATCAATGCTGAAAATACCCGCCTGGTAAATATATTTCGCAATAACGGATATTATAAATTTACAGCCGATGATATACGTGTAACAGGCGATACATCCATTGAGGCATTGACGACCGTTTCAGAAGATCCGTTCGAGCAATTACGCTTACTTGCTGAAGCTGCTGAGAAAAGGGACAAACCAACTATCCGCATCGGATTTCAGTTAAATAACTCTCCGGATAGTTCCAGGCTAAAGAAATACTACATCAATAATATTTATATTCTTCCCGATTATCGTCCGGGGGATTCCTTTAAAGATTCCTCTTTGAATACACGTACATTTAGAACTTTCACGGTAAAGTATCATGATAAATTATTTCGTTATGGATTATTGAGAAACAAATTATCCATAAAAAAAGGAGATGACTTTAACCAGGATGATTATGCAAAATCAATCAATAATTTTTATAAAGTAGGCGTTTGGGAAAGCCCGAATATTGACATTATCGAACAAAAGGATACGAATCTTTTGGATATAGTCATTAAATTAGCGCCTCTGAAAAGGTATGCATTCGAAGGAAATATTGAAACGAGTTATTCAGCTAATAGCAACACGAGTAATTTAACTACTACTTCTTCGGGTAATCTGCTGGGCTTATCGACAACTTTTTCCCTGACTGACAGGAACCTGGCAAAATCTGCTATTCGAATGACCAATTCAATCAAACTGGGACTCGAATTCAATACTTCCAAAAGAAATAGCCGGGGTAATTTTATTAACAGCAATGAGATCACCTATTCCAATACCTTACTTTTTCCTAAACTCACTTTTCCCTTTTCAACCTATAACAACAGTAAAGACTGGCTTACAAATCAGTCTTATATCAACACAAATGTTTCCCTGATTAACAGGATTGATTTTTTCAATCAACAAATCTTTAATACGGCGTTTGGCTTTAATTTTTCTCAAAAGGCAAACAGGCTTTGGAGCCTGAAACTGTTCAATTTTGATTACCGTCGTATTTACAACCGTTCTGAAGCGTTTGATGAGACATTAATCGAAAATCCCTTCTTAAGATATTCCTTTAATACCGCCCTCGTAATGGGAATGGGATTAAGCCTGAACCAGGCATTTCCTAATTCCAAAAATCCCAGTATTGTCCATACTCTAAAAGCAAATATTGAAGAATCGGGATTATTATGGGGTGTGCTGAAAGAAGGAAGGCGCACAGCGCAAACCGGCAATTTCTTTAATAAATACTTAAAGGAATTTATTAAAATGGATGCTGAATATACCTATACGGTCAAGCATACAAAATCAGCAATCGTTTTTAGGGCTTTTGCAGGTGTAGGTATTCCTATTTCCAAAAGTGATACAACACTCCCCTTTTTTAAACAATATTTTGGTGGCGGGCCCAACAGTATGCGTGGCTGGCCGGTAAGAGGAATAGGTATTGGCGGACAAAAACTTGCACCTTACCAGATTTCCGGAGCAAGGTTTAACGATCGTACGGGCGATATACAGCTTGAAGGAAATGCGGAATACCGCTTCGATGTAGCGCCGATGTTTTCCAATGCGATTCTTTTTAAAATGGCATTTTTTGTGGACGCAGGAAATATTTGGAATTTCAAGAACACAAGACCTGACGGCCTACCTGATACAACACAATTTAAATTTAAGAATCTGTATAAACAATTAGGGGTTTCTTCCGGTGTAGGGTTCCGGTTCGATTTTAATTATTTTCTTATACGGTTCGATGTTGGTTTCCGCTTCAAACGTCCGGACATTTATGAAAATAACGGCTGGCAAATTCCGGCCATTAATTTCAAGAATTTATTTTCATCAGCTACAGATAACCGAAGGTGGCGATACGAAAATTTCAATGCGACCATTGGGATAGACTACCCGTTTTAAAAAGGGCAATCTTTTACCATTCATACGAATAAACATACTGTATTATAAAATATATTTTTCTTTTTAAAGATTGATTCATATATTTAACTAATCCTTTACTTTTGATAATCAATCGTTACTGTTCCACAATAAAAAAAAGAAGGCTATCTTTTATCCGATGATAGCTATATAAATAACTCTTGAAAATTATAGATTTTACAGACAATATTTTGTCCTATAATTGAAAAACCATTACCAACCGGGGTTGTTTAATACAACCCTTTTTTTATAAAAAAAGGTGTACTTGCAAACAAATTAACTACGAATAAAATGGTGGATAAGCGATTCCGGTTGTAAAATTCCAATTGAATTTCCCAAATACAATAAGTAGCTAAAGAGTACAAAATACTCATAGTTGAATCGCATTACTGATACCTGAAACCTGACACCTGATACCTGATACCTGAAACCTGAAACCTGACACCTGACACCTGATACCTACTCCACCATAATCACTTCTTCATCTTCCTTCATAAAGGAATCTTCCTTCCGCAATGATTTATCGAAAATAAACGCGGCAAAAGGAATTAATGAAATTACAAAAGCGAGAGCTGTTTTGGGAATAGACCAATTCCTTTCAACTTTTACAGAAATAAGCGCCAAAATATACAACATGAATAATATTCCATGAACCCAACCCGTATATTTTACAGCATCCGGAATATCAGCCATATATTTTAAAGGCATAGCAATAAATAAAAGCAGCATGTATGAAATACCTTCTGAAATAGCTACAAGTCTGAAACGACCAAGAGATGTATTTGAATATTTGAACATAATGTTAAGGGAGTTTAGTAATTCTGATGCGCGCAAAATTAACCACTTACCATCATCTAAAAAACCCTAAAAGGTATATTTAGCATACAAATAAGTGTTCTTGTGTCATGATATTATCATTTAAATGAGAAAGTCTTTGAAATATTCATTTTCATCAGGATAGGATTATGATTTTAAACTTTTTAATTATTCCGGTTTCAATTATTTCCATTCGTCCAATTGTAAGGATTAATCTTAAAAGAATCATTTATAACGCTTTTCTAAAACAAAAAAACGCCCCAAGAAATGAGGCGTTTTTTTATTATTAAATATGGTCAATTTATGCACTGTCTCTTAATGCTTTAACCTGGTTATGGGCATTTAATAATTCATCATATTGTTTCTGTATTTTTGCCACAACATCCGCGGTTAATTCTGCTCTGTCAGCCAATGCATTTTCATAGGCTTTTTTAGCAACGTCCTCACCGTATTCGCAAGAGGACAATACTTCTTTACGGTTATTGGAAACCAGCGCATTCTTAACGTCCATCCATACACGATAAAATTTACCTGATAAACGTGTTTCATCTCTTTCAGGTACTTCTTCCGATGCAGGAACCATTGAACCTAATTCTGCATTATTCGCTTTACTCTGTACACTGTATGTAGAGAACAAGTCTTTCAAATCTGCATCTTGTGTTTGTTCCATAGCTTTTTGATATCCTTCATAACGATCATTATTAATGATAATCAAATCGTTTAAGGCATTCGCGGTTTTTTCTGATATTGTTTTCATAATATACTTTAATTTTTAATGATTAATGAATTGCCCATAGAAATTCAATAAACATACCAAGGAGCTATTCATACTAAAGTCTTCTTTTTCAACTG